>DASRAA010000079.1:0-11565 GCA_035638375.1 Binatia bacterium
GCATCAGTTCCGGAAGATGACGCTCGTGAACCGGCGATATCCCCTTTTGTAAAAGATGCACCTTCACAGCATCGCTGTCTGCAGCCGCAACGTTGTGCCCAAGCTCGGCGAAGCAGGCAGCAGTAACCAGCCCGACATATCCGCAACCGATCACCGCGACTTTCATAGCGACGAACTACTCCGACCTCGAATAATTCAGAGAACAGACGCAGCGTTGGCAGATTGGATTTTCAGGAATGTGCAGCGTGTGCCTGAAATCCGTTGCACTCCACCCGTTCACGATGTCTTCCAGGTCCGAATCGTGGATGTTGCCAATCGTGCGATGGAAGAAACACGGCCTCACAGAGCCATCCACCTCCACGACTGCAGACACCCAGGGAGCATTGCATTCTGGCGCGCAGGGCTTCGTAAGCCCCAGGTAGGCTGCAAAGTGAGCGCTAATTCTCCGTAACTTCGGGGCGTTCTCTGCGATAAACCCGGTGCGTATCTCTTCGTCATAGTTGGCGATGAGGCCTTCGACCTCCTGCTCCAGCACCAGAAGCTCGCTCGCCGTGAGCGCAATCTCATTCTGCTTTTCCAGGGGCCAGAGCAAGGGGCGATTGAAGGCCTCAGAAGTAAGATCAGCCGCCAGAAAGGAGATGGAATCCAATCCAATCCCCCTCGCAACTGCGACCATCTCTTGCAAGTGACAGTGATTGCCCTTCTGCACGGTCGTCCGTCCGGTGATCCGAATCGCGGGGCGGACTTGACGAACGGCTGCGATCCCCGACTCAATCAGCTGGAAGCCGCCTTTGACGCGGCGAATTGCGTCATGGATTTTTGCTGGCCCGTCGAGTGAAACGATAATTTCGTCGAATAGTGCAGCTACTTCCGATGCTCTTTTGGTGAGCAGCAGTCCCGTCGTCAACAGGGTGAGGCGAACGTTTAGTTGCTGGAAAAACCTGCACAGGGAGCCCAGGTCCTTATGCAGCAGCGGCTCGCCACCGGAGAGAACCACCCAGCGTACCGACAAACGGCGAAACGATTCACGGTGCCTCTCGAGATCGCGGTCCTGGATTTCAACGCTGTCCTCGCGTTTCCAGATGTCACACATCACACAGCGACAGTTGCAGCGGCTGTGTACGTTCAGGACTAGAATCGGCAGATCGAGGATCTGGTCCGCCCGATTCGCCAGTGGTACGTCGGTATCACCTCTAGGCCGCGCAAACATGACGCACCTTCCTGTTGCCCAAAGCGATGTCGCACCCTAGAGCCCGTGCGGTTAGGCTAAACAGCCTGCTCAGAGGCGCCCTTATCCAACGAACGTGACCGCCAACGTCCAAAGGGTGTAGTCCTGACCGCGACCGAGCTGGCAATTGGTCGAACAGCGCCTTAGAAGCAAGCTGCACTCGGCCCCCGATGAGGACCAGCTCCACATCACTAGAGGACATTCTTGCAAGGGTGCTGGCCGGACTTCGTCCCGTATCGCGCACCGCGATGACATCAGCCACCGCTCCGGGCCGGAGGGTTCCCCGACCGTCTGCAAGATGAAATATGGCGGGCGGCCGAGTCATCACCATGCGAAACAACTCTTCTTCGCTCACCAGACTTTCGGAACGCACATAGCGAATGTCATCCAGAAGATCACCCGCGCCGGTGAGAGGAGAGTCGCTTCCTAGCACTACATTGCCGGCCAGCGACATGAATTGACGGTTATGGGTCTGCCCAAAAAGAAAGCGGTTGGACGTTGGGCACCACACAAGTGCGGCGCCCCGACGATTGAGAAGCGCGAGGCCGTCCGGCCCCAAGGCCAACCCATGCACCAAGACCGTGCGCTCATCAAGCAGCCGCAATTGGTCGAGTTCGAAGATCTCTTTAGCACTCTTTTGGTCGAGGCCTTCTGCCACATGCAGGACAAAGGGAATGCCCTTTGGCGTAGCGTCGAATTTGTCTGAAAGTTGACTGTCCAAACTGAGAGAGTGAGCCCAGCCGAACCGTTTTACGACGCGGACCGGGAAGTTGTCGTCGAGCAGTTCCGGCCAGAGCGGGTTGTGATGACATACTGTCGTCACTCCGCACAGCAGGTTGCGAATGGCGCCCCACCACAGACGAACGTCTTTCGGAACTAGGCGCTGGCGAGCGATGGCATCCTTCTCGGTTTGATGGATGTCCTTCGCCCACTCCTCGAAGTTGGTGTACGGTCCACGGCCAAGGTTGGGAAACAGTGCAAATTCCAGGTGGTCGTGAGAGTTGGTAAGGCCGGGAAGCAGCAAATATCCGTTCAGGTCAAGGTTGGCTGCGGCCTCGGCTTCCGGCTGGCCATGTTTATCGGCAGAGCAGCCGATGGAAGCAATCTCCCCATCGGCGATTGTCATGCTGCTATAAACGCTTTCGTATGGACCAAAAACCACGCGAGCCCCGGTAAGCTCAAGAAACCCCTGCGTATTGCGATCTGCGACATGAGACATCCTGCGCCGATCCGCGAGCCGAAGTTGCAGGATGTAAATCGCCGGACGATCTGCTGCTGCGTGAAAAACTGCAATCATCCCCGCGCGTCTCAGAATCTCCCGTTCCGGCGAACCGAATGGCACTTCCAATAACGCCACCGCTTCAAAGCCAGCGGCTTCGAAGCAGGAAATCACTTCCTTAATCGAACGCGTACATGTACTGAGCTCAACCTCAGTTTCCGCAGCCTTGAAGCTTCGCTTCCATTTGCAAGCGGACGCCGTGGCGGGATGAAGGTCAGACAAGTAGACCTCGCCGCCGGGGCGAACCAGGCGGCGAGCCTCTGCAGCCAGTTGCGAAAGCTCCGGGACGTAGCTGGCGACAAAGGATGCCAGGAGAAGGTCAGCGGAAAAATGGCGCAGTGGCAGCGATTCCGCTCGGCCCAGCAACACGGTTGCGCGAGGTCCCAGCTTTCTCCTGGCGCGATCCACCATCTCCGGCGATGAATCAATTCCAGTCAAGCTGGCGGGAGAGTGGGGCACGAACCATGTCAACCACCTGCCGGTCCCGCAACCAACATCCACGACGTCGAGGTCCCGGACCTGCCGCATCGCTTCGGACAAAAACCGTTGCTCTAACGAAAGCAGGGGATTCGCCTGATGGTCGTACACCGTAGACCACTGGGCAAACGCCTCCCGCGCCCCTATGGGCGGCGCGAGCTTCGGAGAGTTCGGACTGCCAGGCACCATGGCGTTTACAGGCTCTCCTCCTTGGGTTTGCGAAGGTCGATGAAGCGCTGGGCCCAGCGCAATTCTTTGGGAAAGCCATAGATGTGCCAGGAATAGCGCCATGCGCTTAAGGCTTTAAGCAAAGCCCGACTCCAGCGCGGTGCCCGGATATCCTGCACCGTCGGCCAACGGGAACTCACCACCAGCTCAAAGTTTTCGATCAATTGTTTGGTCTTCTGCTTTAGCCAAGGAGTGTTCGGGTCGATTCGCAAGGTGAAATCCATCCAGCGCCGGGTGGCCCACTCTTCGGGAGTTGCAGGGAATGTAATCTGCTGGTCGACGTTCCCGTACATGGGCCCTCGCTGGGGTACGGGGGTGTAGTGATACATGATTATTTCCGAATGCGGATTGAGTCGCTTGATCTTGCGTATCAAGCCAAGAGTCGCGGAGGTGTCTCTTTCGGGATTATTGGGATTGCCGATGACAAAAGAAAATTCGGGAATGATTCCGAAGTGGCGAATGCGGCTGGCGATTTGCAGTGTTTGATCGGTGCTAATTCCCTTCTGCATCTCCTTGAGCGCCCAATCTGAACCCGACTCCGCACCGAAAAAGATCATGGTGCAGCCAGCACTCCGCAAAGCATCCAGAGTTGCATCGGAATATTTGCACATCACATCGACGCGGGCTTCGCACCACCAGCGGAGTTTCAGCGGAGTGAGACACTCAGCCAGTTCACGAGCGTGATCCTCGCGCATGAAGAAGTTCATGTCATAAAACTGGACTGAGTCGGCACCGTACTTGGTGGCGAGGTGTTGGAGAATGGCTGCGGTACGAGCCGGAGTTTCCATCTTTTCGCGGGTGCCGTAAGCGGCGTGTACCCCGCAAAAGCTACAACGGAACGGGCAGCCAATGCTGGAGTGGTGGACCGCGGTCCGCTTGCCAAAAAATGATGGGCGCAAATACTTCTCCAGCGGAACACGATGAAACGGACTCCACGGAAACGCGTCGGGGCCCTTCATCGGCCGCTCAGGGTTGTGGCGATGCAGGCCGAACGCATCCTTATAAGAGAGGCCCTGCATGTCCTCCAAGCCTCGAGTTTTACGGCAAGCCTCAAGCAACTCCAGCAACGTGTCTTCGCCCTGACCGCGGACAGCGAAGTCTACGTACCTTGCATTCAGCGCGGCGTCGGGATAAATGGATGGGAAATAACCGCCCCAGACTATCGGCACCTTTGGACGCAGCCGGCGGATTTCGCGGCTGGTTTCCATAGCTGCCACCATCTGGGGTCCCGGCATGACGGTCACACCCAACAACTCCACCTGATACTGGTCAATTAGCTCAAGGATCATCGTTGTCGGATCTTCCTCGATGTTACCGTCCACGATCTGATACTCCTCGCGCCCTTCTAGGACGGCCGCGAGGGCTAGTACTGATAGAGGAAGACGGCGATTCCGTGGTTTGGTGGCGCGGGGATTGAAAAGGACGATCATTTCCTCACCTCCGCGACGTAGATCCGAAACCTCGAAGGCTTACGTCTTCCTCGCAGCCTTGCCACGAGGGGCCGCATTGCCCATCGCACCCCATAAAAGGGCGAGTGGATCTGCCAATGCAATCCCAAGCGCCTCTCCAGGGTGTGCAGGCGTTCATCGGTGAGGTATTCCAAGCTCTCAATGGTGTCCGACGCGAAGCCGTGTTGCGAAATGTATTCCCGACGGCGTTCTGCCAACATTTCCCTGCCACTCTCGTCGCGGCGATACCAGGCGGTATCAGCGATAATGATTGTCCCCTTGGCGCGCAGACAGCGAATGGTTTCGCGAAGAGTCCGCTCGTAATTTTCCGAATAGTGCAGCGAAGCGTTGAAGATAGCTAGATGAAACTGGCTGTCACCGAAGGGCAGGCGATCCAGTTCTGCCTGGAAGCGGGGGAACAGCAAAGGAAGATGTTCCCGGTAATGGACAGCAGCTCCGAGTCCATCCTGGTCGTTTGTGAGGAGGTCAACGGCCACTGGTTGATGTCCTCGGAGCGCCAGGCGGTAACTCATCCATCCGTTTCCAGCTCCCAAGTCCAGAATCTTCATGGGAAATCGACAGCGGCTCTCCAACAAGGGCATGATTTTGTTTTCGATGTAGCAAAACGTTCGCGACCGTATCGCCCATTGAGACTCGCGACGACCGGAGAAATCGTGATACGGAAGCGCTAGGTAGTATTCTGAGCTGGGGCCTCCACGGCCCTCCGCCGCCCGCACAATCTGGTATTCCGTCATGAAGCGCCGAAAGTAGGCTTCACGATCCACCGGAAGGGCCTTCCATATGCCGTTTTCGGTTTGAAGAACGAAGAAACAGCTGGAGCAGCGTAGCTGGCACCGACCTTTCGCCCCGATCTGCGCAATTGGCTCGAAAAAACCGCCACACTGAGGGCACTCTAACGCCGTTGCCCAGATCGGTTCCGCAGAAACGCTGAAAGCAATGCTGGGTTGGTAGATCGTTGCACTCATGAGCATGTCCTCTCGAATGACAGCAAGACGTGATCGCCCACCGACCGCAGACCCGGCCAACTGCAAATCACCTCGTCAATCGCACACAACTGCCGCAGCAATCCGGGATGCCGCCGCACGAAAGGTTCGAGGTAAGACGGCGGCACGGCTATTCCGATTCCCGTCCACGAGCGCAATACAAAAAACGGGGAAAATAGCTTGCGAAGGCAGTTGATCGTGGGATAGTGGACCTCTATCGCTAGTTGTCCCAAAGTTGCCGTGGCACGCCCTTTCCATCTGCGGATTGCCCTGCCGGCTTCCCCGCGCAGCACAAACCATAGCGTTTCCCATAGACACAGCCGAGTCGAAAAGCACAAGAGTGCCGGACTGCCCGGAAGAACGAGCGTTGCCAGTTGCTGTGCAATTTCGGCGACGTCACAAATGCAATTCAGTCCGGAAAAGTTGGAAAAAATGCCGTCGAACGGTCCAAACAGAGCGGCCGCCGCGATTTGTTCCGTCGGCAGAACTTCGAAGCGTAAAGGGGAGCGCGGAGCTTCACGCAAGCGCCGCCGATTGGCGACCGCTATCATCTTCTCCGACGCGTCGCAGGCAATAACGGAGGTGCCCAACCGGACAAGAAAAAGGGCATCTTCTCCAGTGCCGCAATTTAATTCGAGGATGTGGTTTCCCCGCTGGAATGTCCGACCTGCCACACTCCACACGGCATCGCGTTGAGCGCGCCCAATGAGCGAATGGGTGAAGATGCCATCGTAGCGCTCGGCCAGGCCATCAAACGCGAGACCCACAGAGTGGCGAAGCGCTGCAGAGTGAGAGGTCATGATTCTACCTCTGCCACTGACGACATCAAGGCTGCGCGGGCGGCGTGGATTCGAACCAGGAGATCAGCGGCCGCCTGGGTACCGGCTGGGGCCTTGTTCTGCAGGCGAGCGAGATTCACTTCATCGCGCAGCAAGCGATCTGCAAGCTCATAGAACCTGCGAGAATGACGCCCTCTGATTCTCAACTCGCGGTCTGAGCTCTCGGCCCACGGTTTTAATTGGACAAGCTGGTCCGCAATCCTGTCGTAGTATGGAGTGCCTTTAATTGGGTAGGCGATGGTAGTGAAAAAGATGTCGGGATTCGAGCGCTTGACGTGAGCGATCGTTGCATCAATGTCCGCAAGTTCCTCTCCTTCGTATCCCCACATCAAGAACATCCCGCTTTGAATACCCCGAGACCGGCTCAGCTCCACGGCTCTTTGCACCTGCTCGACCTTGACCCCGCGCTCCATAGCATCGAGAATGCGCTGCGACCCACTCTCGGACCCAATCCAGATGCGGAAGCAACCTAGCTCGGCAAGAAGGTCAGCGATTTCTGCGTTCAAGCGATCGGCACGTGTAATGCACTCGAAAGGAAGGCGGAGGCCGCGCCGGCGCATTTCTGCCGCATACTCACGCACCCAGCCATAGTGGATGGTGAACACATCGTCTGCCACCCACGCCATGTCGGGAGAGTATTCAGTCATCAGCCATTCAACCTCGTCGACCACTAGCGAGGGGCTGCGCCTTCGGTGCGTTTGTCCATAGACTTGGTGACTGCACCATCGGCACTTGTACGGGCAACCACGCGCAGTGATGAACGAGACAGAACCTTGTCCATGGGCAGAGCGCCAGGTGCGGACATATCGTGAGATGTCGATCGCATCGCGCGCAGGCCATGGCTGTGCGTCAAGGTCTTCGATCTGTCGTCGCGGAGCCGTCTGATGCAGCAAGCCCCGCTCATCCAAAAAAGCAATGCCGGGCACCTTGACGTAGCAATCAGTTGCACCCCTCTGGATCGCCCCCAGGAGTTCCTCCAGCGTGTTTTCCCCTTCGCCGAAGACCACAAAGTCTGCCCCGGACCGTAGGTATTCCAACGCATAGGCTCCGGGCTCTGGTCCGCCCACTATGGTCCGCCAGCCTGCTTCGCGGGCTACACGCAGAATCTCGATTACGTTCTTGCGGGTCATCAGGTTGGCATATATACCGAGCACGGAAGGCTTTTCGGAGACGAGACTCCGGAACAATAGATCGCGAGTCGAAAACGTCGTGTCAAAGACACCAACGTCAAAGCCCTTTCGGCGCAAATGAGAACACAGATAGAGAATTCCCAGCGGGGGATAGGGCTTCATAATTTGAAGCTCCTTGGGATCATCAAAGAGGAAGTAACCGTGCGTAAGCAGCAAGTCTGGCATCTACCTGTCCCTCACGGCATGCGACAGATGTTGCAGCGGAACATACTGTGACCTTCTCGCGATCAGCGGTTCGGAGTTGTCAAGCCAGAACGTTGTAGGGTCAGCGTTACGCGTCAGCGGCTCTAGTTCGGCAACCTTCCGCCACAACTCATCCACCCGAACACATTCACCTTCGGAAGAAGGGATTGTGTGCCACGAGTCCACCTCAGCGTGCAGAGCATTCCGAACAGCACGATAGAACTCGTTCGTATAGGCGGCCTTGAACATCACGCAGAGATCATCACTGTCGATCCAATTCCTTTTGCGCCCCAACTCCGCCTGAACTTTCGCGTAGAAGCGCGTATCGGGCAGTGGATAGGAAACGGAGACACCTATGTCGTCAGGGCGGGTCATGCGAACCAGTGAGACGGTTTGTTGAATCTCAGTCCAAGCCTCACCTGGGTATCCGAACTGCAGAAAATAGCAAACACGAATGCCGGCGGCTCGGAGGTGGGCAGTCGCAGTTACAACTTCCTCCACCAGCAGCCCCTTGTCCATTGCATCCAGGACCTTTTGCGACCCTGACTCCACGCCCATCCACACCTCAACACAACCTGCACGTTTCAAGGCGTCAACGGTCTCTGGACCCATGAGGTCAGCTCGGGCTTGAACCTTGAAGGGGAGCAGGCAATTCCGTTTTTTGATTTCGCAGGCGAATTGCATAGTCCAGCGGCGGTCCAAAGCAAAAATGTCGTCGCCGAACCACAGATGTTCGGCACCATAAGTGTTCTTAAGATGGACTATTTCGTCAGCAACAGCATCGGGTGGACGAACATGGAATCTGTCACCCGAGATTGGCTTAGCGCACCAATTGCACCTGTAGGGGCAGCCGCGACTAGCCACCAGGTTGAGCGAAAAGTATCCATGGCCCTTCTTCCAGGCTTGCCGGTAAGGTTCCAGGTCAATCAAGTCGCGAGCCGGTGCTGGAAGGGTATGCCACGGCGTTGGCTTAGGGACTCTTAAACTTCGAGGTCCGTGATTGCGAAATATATCCAGGCTAACCAGTCCGGCAACACTGTTGGCCTCGCCTGATTGGAGAAGTGCCTGGCAAAGTTCGGCAAGCGTCAGCTCAGCTTCTCCCAGCAGCACATAGTTGACACCTTGCATTAGATACTCTTCGGTATGATCACTGGCGTCCGAGCCATGGACGATGACGGTTGCTCCAAAAGAACGCGCGGCATCGGTCATGGACCACCCTACATCCCGCATTCGAGTTAGACACATCTTTGACAAGAAATTGAAATCATCCTCGTAAATGACTACGAGCTTAGGGTGATGACGTCGTAAAAACTCCGGAAACGCAACAGGGTCCTGAAGCATGGTGTCGAAGACGGCGACGGAAAAACCGCGGGAGCGTAAAACCGATGCGGCGTATAGAGTCCCTAATGGCGGATAAGGCTGCATCTTCCGGACCTGCTTAGGGTCATAAAGAAGGTGGTACGAATGTGTGAGTAAAACATCCGCCACAGGTCACCTCGGAGTTCGTCCTTCTTTCAACATGCAGTCGCTTCCTGCTTGGGTAATTCCTGGCCAGTTACTAACGATCTACGTGACGCGAAGCGCTCCGTTGAACGGGTAAGCCATAACTCCCATGGAAAGAAATAGCGGCTTGATCGCAGTCTCCAGCGAATCGGAGCTTGCACAATTCTCCGCACGCCACGCCGCAACAGCGGGTACACGCCCTTACTCTGACGAATTTCGCCGCTAAGGAGAAAGTAATCGAGCATCCGCTGAAACCTCGTCAGCTCCTTGCCTTGCAGCCAGGGCAACAGGTTCGCGCCCAGCGGCATGTTCATCCATTCGACCAGTGACTGGGGCTCGCGCACGCCCAGAATTCGCAGTTGCGGCCAGATGGGAATTCCTGGATAGGGCGTAAATATGTTTGGCGAGAAGCTTACGTTTCTAAATCGGCGCGCGATTTCGCTCATGGTGCGAAACGTGAGGATGCGATCTGCTTCCGTTTCACCCGGGTAGCCAAAGATCAGGTTGAACGTAACTCGTATACCGGCAAGTTCTGTCTTGCGAGCCGTCTCAAACATCTCGTTGACTCTCTGGTGACGTTTGTTCATGAGCTTGAGAACATTTTCGGACGTCGACTCTGTGCCAAATCCCATGTGGGATACTCCACTCTGACCCAGCAGCCGAACTTCGTCTTCGCTCATGCGGCACAGAAAATCGGTCGAGGCCTGGAAGGTCCAGCGAAACTTCACGCCAGAGTCCCTGATGCCGCGCGCAATGTCGAGTGCGCGACGGAGATCAACGGGGAAATTGGAATCCAGCAGCGCCACTTCCTCGATGCCATAGCGAACCACAAGATCAGCCAACTCGCGTACCACGCGGTCTGCCGGGAGCGCATTGAACCGGCGCTTGTAAAACACCATGTCGGTGCAGTAGTGGCAGGCATATGGGCAGCCGACGCTGGTTGCATAGGCGAGTTTGCGGACTCCGCAGACCTTTTCGTATGCGTCGAAGTCGACCAGGTCAAAGGCTGGCGTGGGCAAAGACTCTAGCCGCTCCACGCTGCGCTCTGGGTTGTGTTGTTTGCAGCCATTCCGCTTCCAGGAAAGTCCGGGGACATTCTCCACCGAACACCGTTTTGCCAAGGCCTCCACAACATCGAGCAAAGTCAGTTCTCCCTGACCGCGAACTACCAGGTCTACGAATGTCTCGTTTAAGGTCTGATCAGGAAGCAGACTCGCGTGCCAACCACCGAAAATGACGGGAAGATTTGGCAACAGCCTCTTGATGGCTGTTGCAATTTCGATAGCCCCGTGAATCATTGGGCCAGTCAGCACCGAAATCCCGACACAGAGGGCATTGGCGGCTTCCTTGAGGACTCGGTGCCGGTAGTCAAGTAGAATCGCCGCATCAATGATTACTACCTCGAAATCTGCGGCTCTTAGCGTTGAAGCAAGTGAGAGAAGACACAGCGGCGCGCTCAGTGGCGGTCCCTCGTACGCAGGATAGAAAAGCACGACCTTGCCTCTCATGGGCATGCCCCCTCTGCGACCGCAGCGGGCTCGAGTCGCTTGGCATCGACTGCAGGCTTCAGCGCCGCAGTCCGTTGCTTCAATTTGTTGTTGAGCCACAATTCGACGGGAAATGCGAGGACATCTCGATCAAGCCGCCAACGCGCCGGCAAGGAAATGCATTTTTGGATCATTCGCGTTACCTGACCACGCCGGTCAGCGGCAATGGGAACGCGATCGAACGCGATGCGGAGATATTCACGCATGACCTGCAAACGTTGGTGCTCACGGCCGTCGAGCCAGGGAAGCTTCGTGTACCTGGGAAAGAAGTCCGCCCAACCTTCAAATGAGGTCGGAGCGTGAATACCAATTTCTTCGGCTTTCTCCATGATGGGAGCACCAGGATAGGGGGTGAAGATGTTGGTCCAGAACTCTGCTCCCGGGAAGCGGCGGCAGACATCCATGATGAAGCGAACTGTCTCTTGTCGCTCGGTCCGGCCCTCTCCGGGAAAAGCGAAAATGATGTTGAATGACGGACGTATGCCCGCCGCTAAACACCGGGCGGCACTTTCGTAGATCGATTCGAAGTCCTGAAAGTCCTTATTCATTGCCTTCAGGACCTTTGGCGAACCGGATTCCGCACCTTGGCAAATCTGGTGAAGTCCGCTGCGGCGCAGCAATTGCAGGTCTTGCAGCGAA
>DASRAA010000080.1:0-77263 GCA_035638375.1 Binatia bacterium
GACCAGGACCCGTTTGATTCAATATCAGTCCGAAGCAGGATCATTGGTTGCGGCGGCGGTGCAGTGGGCGGAACGGATCATGGGAAGGTTGACTCCCGCTTCGGGCGCACTAACCCGCAAAATTAATGGCATTCGGTGCATCTGGCTTGAGTGCCGGAGTTTCCTCGTCCCCCAGGTACGGCAACACCAAATCGCTAAAACGCGCCGTCTTCTGTCACGCGGCAGGCCACCTGCAACGACGTTCTGGCATCTTCCTCGGAGGTAGCTGTGGAAACCAGTGTTCCGAGTTTGGTGGCCTTACTCAGCAAGGGGCATTACACCGGAGAACGCTTAGACAATGATTGACCTTACGCTGCTTTTGCTTGGCCTCGGGGTCGGAGGGGTAATAGTGCCGATGACAACGCTATTGCTATCAAATTCTCTCCATAGGGATGCGACGACACTGCGTAGCGTTGACCTGTCGCTGTCGGCGCTATCGTTGTGCGCAATTGTGGCGTTAGTTGTAATGACGATTTGGGTTCTACGTTGACCGCTAATCTAATCTTCCGTTCGCCCTTGCATTTCCTTCTGAGGCAGGTGAGCACGGCCAGGTTTCAGCCGGATGGAACGGCACACCCCGGCGGACCCCCTGGTATCCGCCTGTCAAAAGGAATGCTTATTGAAACTCAATTCACAGGTAGGCTGTATACCAGTTGAATCCTCGTTCGTGATTGACGTGTCTGTCAGGTCAGTCCGCTTCATGAGCGGAGGCCGAAAGCGAGCCATCCGGCGTCATTCCGGGGATTCTCGCCGCACGCCATGTGAAACCACCGAGGACCCGTTCGATTCCAGACCGAGTTTGAGGGCAGAATCACTGGGTCTGTCTGGAGTTCAGTGGGCAGAGCGGATCATGCGGAAGATGGATTCGAGGTGTGGCCGAAGCGGATCGTGAGCAGCAGCGGGATGTGCTGCTGACGCTGTGAATCCCCGATCAATCTCTATGCAGCGCCCATATCTACAATTTCTGCCAACCGTCGGCGAACTGTAATTTGCGCCATTCTGTGACGAAACTGGCTCCGTTGAAGCTGGGCTAATCGCTTTGATCTGTGCGACATAATCGCTACGGCGGCGGCTCTGCCTCCTAATACGCAGATTGCGAACGTGAGAGCTACGAGAAGCAGCCTAAACCAGAGATCAACAGCTTGAACGCCCATGAACGAGTACATCACGCTTTTCCTCCAGTGAAAATGACGAGTCACATGCGAGCGATCTGCAGCAATGGAACCAAGCGTTGCAGAAAACCGACGTTATGTAGGTATTTTGAAACATGAAACTGCTCGCAACGGATTTCGCTTTCTATTCGCCACAAACGGGCGCTACTATGGCGAGATTTTGGCAAGGTTTTTGGTGTAGATCACGTAAGTTGTTGAAAAGATAGCTGCTGAGCCTGTAAGCCGAATTCTGTCTGCCGCTCTTTCTCGTCACGGTTCCCACAATTACCAACAGAAGGTAATTGTGGGCTACGCATGAAGACCAAAAGCGGCAGGGCGATCATTCCTCTAGGCCGCACATTACTGCGTGGCTCAAGCGACCTACCCGGGAGTTGTGGCGCGCCGAGCCGGCACGCCGTCCCGAAGGACGTCCTCCCCTATTTGGTCTTGCTCCATGTGGGGTTTGCCATGCCGCCGCCATTGCTGGCAGCGCGGTGCGCTCTTACCGCACCTTTTCACCCTTACCCGCCGAGGCGGGCGGTATGTTCTCTGTGGCACTTTCCGTTGACAGCCCTTGACGGCCGCCCCCCGGATGTTATCCGGCACACCGCTCTGTGGAGTTCGGACTTTCCTCTCCCAGCCTGCGCAGCCTGAACCTAGTATTCAGCGTCCGCAGACCGGCAGCGATCACCCGGCCCAGCAGCTAACTACACCATTATAGATGTCGAACAAATCAACTCGCATTCACATTGTGCAGAAACTCGCGGGTTGGCGGAATTTCGGCAAGCTGTTGTCGACGACCGATTGCTCTCCGTTCAGATCAACAAAATCTGTTCGCAAGAGGACTGTAGTTTCCTTCCAGACAACAACCTAGCCTGCACCCCGGACAAGCAGCCTTCGAAACCGGGCAAATGGAGCTGTCGGCGGCAAAACCGTACCCGTCATAATCGTGGGCGAGGTCACTCACCTGCTCGGGTTATCCATGTATTGCGTTATCCTGGCTCAGGCACTAAGCTTTTTCCGGGCTGGGGTGAGGACGGCACAGGTTTTTACCGTTTCCTCTGTCTTGGGTTTTCGCCGAAGTTGAACGGTGTCAGGCGGACCACGTCTCTCACCTCAGACGCCTTCTTCGCCTTGAGCGCACGCTTGAGCCTCAGCGCCGCTGCAGCCTTATATCCATCTGGTAGAACTTGAACGTCTTCTCGTCTCCGGCGACCAGTCGATAACGGTCCAGGACATCATTGATAAAGGCAGGCTTCTGGGCTTCCGGCAACATGCGCGTCCACTCGACAAACGTTACCCAACCGAAGGCGAAGAAACCCGAGCGTGACTGGAAATCCCACGCTCGCGAGCCCATGTTCAGGCTTAGCACGGTGAAGCCCACGTTCTCCGCCAGCGCAGCGTATTCCTGCGGCGTTAAATGCAGATAAGGATCGTGGAACTCCCGGAAATACTGGCCCCAACTGGGCGATTGTCGGGTCTCTTCCAGCACGTCTTCCAGGCTTTTGCGCTCGCCTTTCGGAACCAGACGAAGCTGTGCCATTCCTCCGGACTTGATAGAAGAAAAAATCGAGATGAGCGCTTCCTCCTGCTCGGGGATCCAGTGCAGCGCGTTGAATGAGGCCACGTGATCAAATTCTTCACGGAAGGGCAATAGGCGCGCGTCGGCCACTTCGAATCGCAGGTTCGAATGTGTGTCTGCCCAATGACTCGTGGCGAAGGCAATCATCTTAGCCGACGGGTCAATGCCGACTACCGAGCCGCACGGTACACGCGCTGCGATCTCGACCGTTATCTTTCCATCGCCGCAGCCGACATCGAGAACCCGTTCCGAGCCTTTGAGCTCCACCAGAGCTAGCGCCTCATCGGCCATAACCTCCTGCAGCGCCGAAATCCGCGCGTAATCCGCGGCATCCCACTCCGTCAAGGCTTTACCTCCGTTGCGTTACTATACCGACAACTCGTCCGTCGGTTAATGTAAGCATTCATGGAAGTCTACTTAGTTGATGGCACCTACGAACTGTTCCGCCACTATTACGCCGTGCCGTCTGCGCGCGATGGGGACGGGCACGAAGTCGGCGCAGTGCGCGGCGTTTTGGCTTCACTGCTCGGCATGGTTCGAGAGGGCGCGACCCACATCGCAGTAGCCACCGACCACGTGATCGAGTCTTTTCGCAACGACCTGTGGCCGAACTACAAGACCAGCGCCGGAGTCGACCCCGACCTCCTCGCCCAGTTCCCGCTGTTGGAAGAGGTGCTGTTGGCTGCAGGGTTCCTCGTGTGGCCCATGATCGAGTTCGAGGCCGACGACGCATTAGCTGCCGGCGCCATCAGGGCGGTTTGTGATAAGCGCGTCGAGCGTGTCATGATTTGTACGCCTGACAAAGACCTTGCCCAATGCGTCAGCGGTACACGCATCGTGCAGCTCAGTCGTCGTACGCAAGTGACTTTGGATGAGCAGGGCGTCTTCACGAAATTTGGGGTCATGCCGCAATCGATTCCCGATTACCTCGCGCTCGTCGGCGACTCGGCCGACGGATATCCGGGACTTCCCGGCTGGGGTGCGAAATCTTCCTCAGCTGTACTGGCCAAGTTTCTTCACCTTGAGGGGATTCCTTCTGACTGGCGCGACTGGAGCGTCAACGCCGCGAACGCCTCGAGTCTGGCGGCGACGCTCGCCGAACAGCGTGAGCGCGCCGTCCTGTTTCGCACCCTGGCTACGTTGCGAACGGACATAGCACTCTTCGATGACGTGGAGCAGTTACGCTACAAGGAACCACAGCCTGAGTTCAAAGCGCTGTCAGCGCGGCTGAACGCAGCACGCGTCCAGAAGAGTTCAACTGCTTCGGCAAAATCCAATCGGCCGTCGCGCGCGAAATCCACAAAAAAGAAGACGAGTTAGTTCGCTATGATATGGCTCGACACAGGCGTCTCTCGTTGCGTCCGAGGTTCAATTGGGAAGCCAGAGCGCGACTGAGCGCGTTGCTACAAAGTCCACAGTCAGAGTTGCCGCCAAGGCCGGTCTGTTCTCTTTTGTGTTCGTGATGTACTCGTACACCACGGCCGGCCCGTTCGGGCTCGAAGATCAGGTCACGACCTCGGGGCCTGGCTTGACTCTGCTCTACCACCTGCTGGTCCCGTTCTTCTGGTGCATCCCGATCTCGCTAGTGGCTGCTGAGCTCACGACGGCCATGCCAGTCGAAGGCGGCTTTTATCGCTGGACCCGTGCCGCCTTCGGGGACTTCTGGGGATTCCTCGCGGGCTGGTGGAACTGGTGCGCTTCCTTTCTGCTAGGCGCATCGTCGGCGGTATTGTTTACCGATTATCTGAAGCAGTTCTTCTTTCCCCAGATCACGCGGCTGGAACACTACCTGATCTCGATCGCCATCGTCGCGCTGATCGCGTATGTCAACATTCGCGGAATTGGCATGGTTGGCCGAGTGGCCACCACGCTGGAAATCGCTATCCTGCTGCCGGTCGCTGCCATGTGCCTGATGAGCGTGCGCCTGTGGCATCACAATCCGTTCGTTCCGCTGACGCCACCCCACACCCCCATGTTCAAGGTGTTCGGAGTGGGCCTCGCGCTGGCAATCTGGCTGTACTCCGGATACGAACAGCTTTCCACAGTGGCCGAGGAGTTGGAAGATCCGCAGCGCACCTATCCACGTGCGGTGGCGTGGGTCATCCCGTTGTCGATTGCGACTTACTTTGTACCCACTGCGTGTGCTTTAGCGGCGCTGAACAACTGGCGCGACTGGGACACATCATACTTCTCCGAGGCTGCGCGTCTCATCGGCGGACCCGCGCTGGGCCTGGCAATCACGATTGCGGCGGCCATCACCAGCATCGCTCTGCTGAACAGCACCGTGCTGACCACCACGCGCATGCCGTTCGCGATGGCCGAGGATGGATACTTGTCGCCGTTTCTGACGCGACGGCATCCCCTGTTCCAAACCCCGGCTGTCGCGATCTTAGTTTCCTCCGCGATCTATTGCGCGTTGGCATGGGTAGGTTTCACCCAACTGATCGCTGTCTACGCTTGGCTGCGTATTGCGACCTCGATCATGACCGTGCTTTCAGCGTGGCGCCTGCGGCAGACGGAACCGGAAATGCCTCGCGCATTTCGCGTTCCATGGGGCAAGGCCGGCATGGCGTATTCGGTCCTCGCTCCGGTGCTGATGAGTGCCGTGGCACTTCTCGCCAGTGATCGCTTCGGGCTGATCTGGGGGCCGGTGGTGCTGCTGATCGGGATCTTGGCGTACCGGCTCTTCAAGCCGAAAATGCAAGCTAGCTAATCCAGTCGAGCGCTTTGTAATACGCTCCGGCGAGCGGGAGAAACCAAGGACGTCCGCTGTAGAGTCCGAAAGGGGCACCGGGGAAGGCAATACCTTCATAGGGGTTGTCATAGGCCTGGCCCAGAATCTGCTTCCCGACCTGTGCACCAAGATACGTCGCCATGGCAACGCCATGCCCCGCGTATCCCACAGCGTAGTACATATCGCCAAGACGACCCGCGTGCGGCATGGTGTCGAAACAAAAGTCGAGCGTGCCTCCCCAGACGTACTCCACAGAAGCGTCGCGCAACTGCGGATAGATGTGAATCATGTCCTGCCTCAGGATCTCAGCGCTCTTGCGGATGGTTGAGGCGGTCTCGGGGAAGAAAGCCGCTCTTCCGCCGAAGAGCATTCTGTTGTCCGGCGTCAGTCGGTAATAGTGCAGATAGTGCTTCGAGTCGTAAATCATTCGGTTGCGCGGACTTAACTCGCGGGCCAGGGCATCCGGTAGCGGTTCGGTGGCGATGATGAAGGAGCCGATTGGGATGATCTTCCGGAGCAACTCTGGAGTTGCTCCCGAAGTGTATCCGCTGGTCGCAACCAGAACGTCTTTGGTAAGCAGGGTGCCGCGCGAGGTCGTTAATCGAAACATGCTGCTGCCGCTTTCGGTCGCTCGCTCGATCGATTGCACCCGCGCATTCTCATATATATTCGCGCCACGCCGGAGAGCCGAGGCGGCCAGTCCTGCAACGTAACGTGCCGGGTTCAGGCCGGCACTGAGGTCATCGACGATGCCGCCGAAGTAGATCTCTGAGCCGACCTCATTACGCAATTCGCTTCGGGGCACGATCCACAGGCGATGATTGAACTCGCGCGCGATCAGCTCGACTGAGCGGGCATAGGCATCGAAATGTGCCTGCTTGCAGGCGACTTCGAGGTGTCCGCAACGCGAGAATTCGCATTCGATCTTCTCTTCGGCTACGAGTCGCTCCACGAGATCAATCGACGCGAGCGATGCAGCATACATGCAGCGTGTCGTGTCCCAGCCATATCGCTGCGAGAGCACTTCAACGCTCAGCTTCAGTCCGGTGAGGACCATTCCGCCGTTGCGTGAACTGGCGCCCCAGCCAATGGTGTTGGCCTCGAAGACCGCCACGCGAACCCCGTTGGGTGCCAACTCCCTGGCCGCCGAGAGGCCGGTGAAACCGGCCCCAATGATTGCTACATCGACACGGGCTGGGAGTTTATCTCCGGTTCCGGACGGCATGGTGATCGTGTCGAGCCAGTAATTGCGTTCTCGAACTTTCATGGTCTGGGTTTCAAACAACTTGCCATATTATGCCACAAGGCGTTACGCTATTCGACGTAATAATGCCATGAACAACCCTTTTGTCTTCGGCGAAATTGTTGACGACGAAAACTTCGTTAACCGAACTACCGAGCTGCGTCAACTCGTGCGTGACCTCGCCGACGGCCAAAAGGTCTTCCTGCTTTCCCCGCGGCGCTTTGGCAAGAGCTCGCTGGTCAGCATGGCCCTCCTGAAGCTGAAGAAACGCCACCTCCGCACGGTGAGTCTGACCGTCAGCAGTTACTCCAGCTACGCGCAATTTTTGGAGAAATTTGCCGAGAAAGTGCTGCGCGCTGCCGGCCCCTGGGAACGCGTGAAAGACTGGGTTACGCGCTTTGGGCGCCAGGTCAAGCCTGATATCAACTACAACATGACAAGCGGCGAGGTGACGCTCTCGCTCTCCAAAGGGGCCTCGTTCGACCCTGAGCCCATTGCTCCGGAGGTTTTTGCCCTTCCTGGCGAGCTGACCCGAAACGCCGAATTCCGCATGGCGATATGCCTCGACGAATTCCAGCAGATCTCGCAGTTTAACGGCCGATCGGTGGAAAACGTGATCCGAAACCAGGTCCAGCAGCAACGGCAGGTCGGCTACGTCTTCGCCGGCTCCCAGCCGTCGTTGATGCAGGAAATGCTCTCCGCCGCCGGTCCATTTCACAAGGCCGGTCCGCAGATGTTCCTCGACAAGATCGACGCTGCCGACTGGGAGGAGTTCATAACCGCCCAGTTTCGCAAACGAGGCCGCACTATCGCCCAGCCAGCGCTGGAACGCCTGTTTAAGGGTGCCGACCTCATCCCGTATGATGTGCAGCGCATTGCCCATGAGCTTTGGGACTATGCCGAGCTGCAAGACAAACAGAAGCTGGATATTTCCGATGTCGAAGCAGTGATCAATGCGCTGGTTAGCGGCCAGTCTACGTATTATGAACTGCTGTGGGAACAGCTTGCGCCTCGCCAGCGCGCGGCGCTACAGGCGCTGGCTGTACGCGGCTCGGGAGAAATTTACTCACAGGCCCTCCGGGAAGAATTCCGCCTCGGTCCCGCCTCTACGGTGCAGAAGGCATTCCAGTCGCTCGATGCCAAGGACATCCTGGATCGCTACCGGGGCGATTATTTCTTTCTGGACCCCCTATTTCCTGTTTGGATCCAAAGGCGAGTGAGTTGATACTCTATTTGGCGTAATGCCGTTTAGCGTAACGCCCAATGGCGCTAAGCTTGGTTGGGTTTTTACCCCAGCGCCAGGTTGCCTGCAGGGCCAATAATCCCCGCGCGCAGATGTGCCGAAGTGCCGCTTACGACCGCCACGGAGATCGCGAGCTTCTGGAACTCGGACGACAGCATGGCGCTGTCGGGACTCACCACGGCGAAGCTATCCAGTGAGCATCCTTTGGGCGCATCGACTGACGGATGTATGGTGTCTGCGCCCCACTGGATGAAGAACGGGATGAGTCCGCCCCGGTCGTCTGCAAGGTTCAGCGTCTGCCAGTGCAGCATTTTCCCATCGGGACGTGCCCGTGAACCCGGCCAGGGACCCGCAAAAGCCACGCCAGTTTCCCGCAGTCGCTCAGCCACCGCCGAAATGTCGGAAGTATGCACCGCCCAATCGACCAGCCTGGGTGCGCTCAGCTGTTTCAACATCGTGGGCAACTCGGCACGTACCTTGGGCACCTCGGCCTGCGCCGGATCGGGCGCGATCACTTCCAAGTAATGCAGCTGCCCGAGCGACATCACCGCATTGCGAGTGCCGCGTCCCGGATGTACCCCGCCCATTGCCGGGCGGACACCAGTGTGCCTCTCGACGAAGGCGATTCCCTGGTCGAGGTCGCTACAACCCAGGAGCAGATGATCGAGCATCGATGGAACCTTCTTCACTGACCAAGCATGGCGCTGCAGCACGGCGATTGCGCCCGTCATTAACACCAAATCACGACGCGTTATCATTGCATTCCTTGCATTCCTTCACTTGAACTTCGAAGCCACTTCCTTGACGAGCGTGAGGACCTGCAGCGCATACCCAATCGTGAGGACGCTGGCCACCCTACGATTGAACGGAAAAACGCTGGTTTCGTAAATTTCGCTGGCGACGGAGTGCAAATCGCGTAGCGCCTTCATTGCTTGCGTATTTCTGTCGCTGAGTTTGTTCTTACCCAACTCGCTCTCGGTTTCGCCTAACACGGTGTTCAGCAACTGCTCAATAGGGGAGAGATGGGCGATCTGCGCGCGACGAATCTCATGGGTCACATGAAGTAGAGGCTGTATCACAATCCACGGGATGAAAGTAACAACCCCGATTGCTCCGAGCCAGATCCCAGGAAAGTCTTCGATGCCAAGGTACCCATGCCGGAGTGTTATCCACGCCGCGGTTGCGCACAGGATGCTGAGCATGATCAGCAGCAGCAGGTAATTGCCCAAAGTAGCGAACCCGTTAGAGCCGTCAGGGTGAAATGGGCGCAAGTGAATGCCCTTAGCGATCAATTTGCTGATGGAATGCTGGGCCACTGCGAGTAGATACAGCGAGTGCATGCCAAAAAACATGGCGAGTGGAATGGTGATAGCCAACGCCAGCCCGGCTCGGCCATACGCTGGATTCCCCCACCACCGGGTATCGGCTTTGCCGTCGATATAAAGGGCAGCACCGCAGAGAACAGAGATTACAGCGAACGTAATGGGCCATCGGATTTTGTTCAGAGACTTTTCGCAACGAGTTCTTTCTCTGCTGATCTGATCCGGGCTTACTTTTAGAAGCTCTGGATTGGCAATACTCGAATACACATCGTCGAATCGGTTCAGGGCTTCGATGGCGATGGCTCCTCCGATCGAGATGACTACCGCCATCATGAGATGTGTGGAATCGCGCAGGTAGGGAATCGTTACTTCAGGGTGATGGCCAACGTACTGCGCCAACTTGGCAACCTGAGGCGGCAGAAACCTGCCCTGACCCGCATTGGCTGGGATAAGCACGCCTTCGAAAGCGCACATCGCCGTCGGGACCAGGTAATACAGCGCAAAAATGGCGACCCCCCAGATGGCTGACGGAATTTTGTAGCGCCTGCTGACGGCGCCGATCACGAACAGGTGGTTCAACAGAGAGTGCTGACCGAGCTTCGAGTTCAACTGGAGTTCCTTCCTCCCGAGGCTTCGCGACTAGGCTTGCCGTTAGATTGCGGCGAATTATAACGCAGGTCAGAATTCACCCGATGCTTGGGCAGTTTGGTCGCTTTTAGCGACTCTGCTACTCTCAAGAGCAATGCGCGATGGCTACACCGATGTGCCGCCGGGAAAGATTGCCGTAGTTGTGACATACCTGGAGATGCGCAGTGCAACACCCCTGGAGCCTCCCACAAAGTCGGAGTTCGAAGTACGGCGAGTCGTAAGTCCAGATCTCGGATGGTACCGGCGACTCTACAGGAAAGTTGGCGAGCCCTGGCTGTGGTTCAGCCGATTGCGTATGTCTGAGGAGGAGCTGCGGGTGATTCTCCATGATTCCGCAGTAGATGTATTCGCGTTGTCGCAGGCTGGGGAGGACCAAGGCCTCCTTGAATTTGATCGCCGCAACAGGCCGGATATCGAGCTGACGTTCTTTGGGGTTTCCTCCGAGATGATAGGCAAAGGCGCAGGTCATGCCTTGCTGGCTTATGCCCTTCCCATCGAGTGGGAATATAAGCCGCAGCGGATTTGTGTCCATACCTGTACGTCGGACCACCCGTCGGCACTCGCGTTCTACCAGAAGTGTGGTTTCATTCCGTATAAGCGCGCGATTGAGATTGCCGATGACCCTCGCCTGACTGGGGATGTTCCCTGGGAAGCAGGGCCGCATGTGCCGATCCTGTAGTCGTCGTCAGTCGTCAGTCTTCAAATGTCAGAGTTCCGGTTGAGAGTCTTACGGGCGCACGTACACCGTTCCACCCTTCATCACGAAATTGACATTTTGCAGTTGCTGCACGTCGGACATCGGGTCGCCAGGAACAGCCACAATATCGGCGTACTTGCCGGGTTGGATGGAACCGATCATGTCTTGCATGCCGAGCAGCTCCGCCGCCGTCATATTGGCCGAGCGCAAAGCCTGCGCCGGAGTCATCCCGTACTTCACCATGATGGGAAACTCTTTGGCGGGATTGAGCTTCCAATCGAAGCCACCTGCATCGGTGCCGAAAGCTATCTTCACGCCGGTTTTCATAGCACGGCGAAAGGTGTCCTCGTGGATTTTGATCATGTCGAGCCAGACCTTCGCGCCTGCGGCAGCCCGGCCCTGCGCCACGTACTCGCCAACATAGAGCGTCGGGACGTAGTAGGTTCCCTTGGCCACCATGGTTTTCAGGTCGGCATCAGTAATGTAATTGCCGTGCTCGATGGAGTCCACCCCGGCCTCCACCGAATTGTGCACCCCGTTCAGCGCCATGGCATGCGACGCGATCTTATGACGCTCACGGTGGGTCTCGTCGACGATGGCCTTCAGCTCATCGAGGGTGAATGTAGGAATGTCGTCGAGCACGCCGTCGGAACGAAGGTAATAGCCGCGATCGCTGTACACCTTGATCCAGTCCACGCCGTTGGAAATTTGCTCGCGGACGGCCTGGCGTCCGCCTTCCGCACCGTCCACTTCCTGTACGCCCTTAGGGACCTTCAGCTCCCAGGAGTAGCCGAGCAGCGGATACGAGCCAGTCACGTCCATGGCCCGGCCTGAGGTCTGCATGCGCGGCCCGGGAATCATCCCGTTGTTGATGGCCTTCCTGATGTCAACGTCTGCGTAGCCTGCACCTTCGGTTTCAAGGTCGCGGATGGTCGTGAAGCCGTACTCGAGCGCGCGCCTTGCCGCTACCGTGCCGAGGATAGTGCGATAAGGAGTGGACCACTTCAGCAGCTGCACGTCGTAGTCTTCGGCGGTGATATCGCCTTGCAGCAGAACGTGGGTATGCGTATCGATGAGGCCGGGCAGGCAAACCTCGCGGCTCAAGTCGATGACCGTCGCGCCGGTTTCGGGAGCCGCGCTACTGATGGCCTCGATCCTTTCGCCGGTGATGCGAACAGTGACGTTCTTTTGTGGGGTGTCGCTCTTGCCGTCATAGAGCGTGCCGCAACGCAGATAGGTGATGTTGGAAGGTGAGTTTTGAGCGGCTGTAGACGAAACCAGCAGCAGAAGAACCACCGCGATTCGCTTCATCTCGGCTCCTGAGGTTATCGATGGAAACAGCTTACGCGCAATTGCGCCAGCCCCTACGGTTGGCTCGGAATCGGCTGGCTCTTGCATCCCAGCTTGTCGACTGCTTCCGATACGTTCTTGTACTCCGGCGACGCCTTCACGTTCTGGTTCACGGTGAGATACGTCCGCATGAGCACAGGACAGGCTTCGGTTATCCCGAGCCGGGAGACGACTTCAACAGCAAATGAATTCGGAAACAGCGGGCCCAAACCGTAGAACTTCTCCAGCACTGCCCCGAGCGCGGGCTTGTTTTTGCGGAGAATCTCGTCGAGTTGTGTTTGCAATTCCGCTTCCTTCTCCGAAAGGTGCGCAGGCGGATTGGCAGCCGTTTCCTCCGCAGGGCGATCACCGCGCCACATCCGCTCTTCAAAGTACAGAATGTTACGTATGCACTCAACGCTGCAGCCGGTCTGATAAATGGCGTTTGCCAGGGCCTGGCGCATCGCCAGAGTCTCGGTCGGCAGGATCAGCTCCGAGAGTTGCGAAATGTGCACTGCATCTTTTCGATCCATCAGTGCCTGCAGCGCCGCCAGCCGGTTCTCCTGATTCTGCGACCCGGCCGCCACGATACCCAGCAGCTCTGCCGACCGCTGGCCGCGATAACTAGCCAGGTGTTTCACCGTGCCGATGTCTGCCTTCGTCCCCATGACGGATTGGGCCAGCGCAGAGATGCGGGCGTTGCGCCAGGTATTGAAGGCAGTAAGCGCGAGAAGGAGGAGAATGATAGCAACGCCGATACGTGCGGGTCTGAATCCCAGATCGTCGAGGAGTGACATGTGCTGTTCCTACGGTATCAGGGGGGCCAAGTTCCCCCCAGTGCTGTGGGATTCGCGCGCACGCAACAAGGCCCCCGGTGGTTCTGGCCGGTCGCACCGAGGGCCGATGAGGTGATATCGCTGAGCGAGAATCTAGCTACGCCTACCTTAATCGAAGCTGAATTTAGGTGCGCCAAAATCTGCCTAAGGTGTGCGGGTCCTCACCGCCGACTGGCCGACGTAGGGGGTAGTATTGCTGCATGGGCGCCAATCCCGCCGTGGAAGCTGCTATCGAACGCGAGAAGCTCTTCGAAGCCTTCGAAAACCTCATGCCGTTCCGTGTCCAGGACATCGTGCTTGTGTCCAGCCTGTATGACTCGTTTATCCTGCGCGAAGACGGCCGGCTGAACGAACTGCTTATTGGCGAGTCGTACGAGCTGAACCTGCAGCACGTTCCCCGTATCACCCACGTCAAGACGGCTGAAGAGGCGCTGGGGCTGGCGGGTTCGGATTCGCGATTCAATCTGATCGTCACCAACCTTGAGGTCGAAGATATGACTGCCACCGAGCTGGCAGCAGAGGTCCAACGGGCGGGTCTTGGTGTACCGGTGGTCGTCCTGGCCTACGACTACCGCGAGGTAAAGAACTTTGTGGCACGCATCCCACATAGTCCCATCGAGCGCATCTTTCTCTGGCAGGGCAATGCGCGCATTCTGACCTCCATCATCAAGTACATCGAAGACAAGATGAACGTTGAGCACGACACGGACGTGATGGACGTTCCGGTCATGCTGGTGGTGGAAGACAACATCCGCTATTACTCGTCGTTCTTGCCGGTTATCTATACCGAGCTCATCAGTCAGGCGAGACGGCTCATCAGCGAAGGGCTGAACGTCGCGCACAAGCTGGTGCGGATGCGGGCTCGGCCCAAGATTCTGCTGGCGTCGGATTTTGAATCCGCTGCGGAACTGGCCCTGCATTACCGCCAGAACCTGTTGGGGGTCGTGCTCGATGTGGAATTTCCCCGGCGCGGCCAGCTCATGCCCGAGGCTGGCTTCGATCTGGCGCGGATGATTCGCAGCGTTGTGCCGGACGTGCCGATCGTTCTGCAATCCGGCCGCACCGAGTTCATGGACAAGGCCTACGCCGAGGAGTTTTCGTTTTTGCAGAAGCACTCCCCCACACTGCTGGGTGATCTGCGCAAGTGGCTCATCGAGCAAGTCGGCTTTGGCGATTTCGTGTTTCGCCTTCCCGACCGCAAGACCGAGGTAGCGCGGGCCAGCAATTTGAATGAGCTTGAGCGTGCCCTGCGCACAGTGCCGGCCGAGAGCATTTCGTATCACGCCGGACGCAACCATTTTTCACACTGGCTGATGGCGCGGACCGAATTCGCGGTGGCGCAGAAGCTGCGTCCGCGCAAGGTTTCCGATTTTGCCAGCATCGAAATGCTGCGCAGAGACTTGATTGAGGCCATCACCAGCTATCGTCGCGAACAGAGCCGGACACTGGTGGGTGATTTCAACCCGGAGATGTTTCAATCGCAGGACACTTACTTTCTGCGCTTGGGAGACGGTTCTCTGGGAGGCAAGGCTCGCGGTCTCGCCTTTGCCCGCTCTCTGCTGCATCCGCGGCACATGCCGCTGCCATTTCCCTCGGTTCGGATCTGTGTTCCCCGAACCATCGTGTTAGCCACCGACGCCTTCGATCGGTTCACCACCGCCAACGAGCTTCACGATTTTGCTATGCGATGCGCCAGCGATGACGAGATTGTCCAGAGATTTCTAGCTGCGCCATTACCAGATGACATTCAGGCTTCGCTTCGGGCTTTCCTGGAGCAGGTGAATTTCCCCCTGGCGGTGCGCTCCTCCAGCTTGCTGGAGGACTCTCAGTACCAACCGTTCTCTGGCGTATATGACACGTTCATGCTCGGAAACCACGATTTGGATCTGGAGGTTCGTCTTCGCCAACTGACCGAGGCCATCAAGCGGGTTTATGCCTCTACCTTCAGCCAGCACGCCAAGATCTATGTACGCGCCACGCCGTACCGGCTGGAAGAAGAGAAGATGGCGGTGCTGATTCAGGAAGTGGTCGGGGCTGGGCACGGGCAGCGGTTCTATCCGGATTTCTCCGGCGTCGTGCGCTCACGCAATTTCTATCCCATGGAGCCGCAGACTCCTAAAGACGGCTTCGCCGCGGTCGCGCTCGGTATGGGGCGCGCTGTCGTCGGAGGAGGGAAGTGCCTGACGTTCAGTCCGCGATATCCGAGGCATTTGGTGCAGTTTTCGTCGGTCGAGGATATTCTTGCCAACTCGCAAACCGAATTCTGGGCGCTCGAATTGAACCAGCATGTGCACCACCAGGACCCCGCCGACGATTTGCGCGAGGCGTCGTTCCCGATTCGGGTGGCTGAGGCGGATGGCACGCTGCACATGCTGGCGTCGACCTATTCGGTCGAGAATCATGCCGTGTATGACGGGCTGAGCCGGCCCGGAACGCGCATCATCAGCTTCGCGCCTATCCTGAAGCACGGGCTCTTTCCCTTGCCGCAAATACTCGACCAGGTAATGACCATCGGCGAAGATGCCATGGGCAGGCCAGTGGAGATCGAGTTTGCCGTCCGCTTGCCGAAGAAGGCAGGCGAAGAGGCGGAATTTGGCTTCTTGCAAATGCGGCCGCTTGTGATGTCGGGCGAGGGCGGAGAGCTGCGCATGGGCCAGGTCGCAGCCAATGCTTTGATCTGCCAAAGCGCAAGAGTGCTCGGCCATGGCCGGATCGCCGACCTGCACGATGTCATTGTGGTGGATTTTCACCGCTTCGAGCGCGCCCGCAGCCACGACGTGGCGCGAAGTGTAGCGCACTTCAATGCTCAGCTCGCCGCCAACGGCACGCCGTACCTGCTCGTAGGCGTGGGTCGTTGGGGCTCCAACGAACCGTGGCTGGGTATTCCAGTCGCCTGGGACCAGATTTCGAGTGCGCGAGTGATTGTCGAATCGGGCTTCAAGGACTTTCGCGTCACGCCGTCACAAGGCAGCCATTTCTTTCAGAACCTTACCGCCTTTCGCATCGGCTACTTCACCGTCAATCCCGATGCTGGTGAAGGCTTTGTCGATTGGGAGTGGCTGGCCGGCCAATCCGGCGTCGAAGATCAGGGTTGTGTACGCCTGCTGCACTTCGAGCAACCCATCACTGTTCTGATGGACGGAAAGACGGGACGAGGCATGATCTTCAAACCCGGAGCGGGAGAATAAAGCGAAATGTGGGTCTGGATCGCTCAGTGGCTAGAGTGAATGGCGCCATACCGCTGAAATATGCCCAAAGCGTTTTCGAAGCCCGTGGGCCGGACATGCACGATGCCACGGAACGGGCGATTGATATCGCCAATCGCAATCAAAGCCAGAGAGAGCAAAAACGCAAGGGTCGAAATCTGCAGCATGTGCATTCGTGGGTTCTGTGAGCCAAACAAGCACGCCGACATCAAAGTTAGTGCGGCCCCTACGATCAACACCAACCACAAGACCTTGGAAGCGTGGTTTCGCTCTGCAATTGCCGGATTCGACGGTGCTCGGCCATGCTGCTGAGCTCCTGCATGGTCTGCTGCAGACTTAATTGCTGCGTGACGCCGAGGTCCTCTGGTTTAGAAACGGTCTCCCAGAATTTCCGAACTGTGTCCGAGGCTTCATGAGCGATTGTATTCCGCGCCATGGCAGGCCATTCATCATCGATCATGATATGCGCGTAGTTCGCCGCCAAATGTTGGATTTCAACGCGCTGCGAGTCGGGAAGACCTGAAGCCGCCCAATACAGGGTAATGAGGCACGTGGCCTCGACTTCGGCATTCTGGTCGGCAGCGCGAAAGTCGGCCCACGCCGCAAACAACATGAATCCAATGATGACGGCATAGGTTGTACCCAGTACGCTCAGTTGCCATCCGGTAATGTCGTTGAGCTCGCGTCGGCGCTCGGCAGGCCAAATCTTCAGCAGGAGCCACCAGACAAGAAGCGAGCCGGCAATTGACCCGACCACGATCAAAACATTGTCCACAAGGTTCAAACCTGTCGATCCTCCTTCCGGCGAATCCCGCGAGCGGCTGGCGTCAACTCTGAGGTCTTCCGAATTTACCCCAAGTGCTTACAGTCGTGTTCGGTCTCCTCGGCAGGAAAGCATCTTCCCGCTTCCCGAATGGCAGGGAATCTGGTATCTCTTTTGAGTGCCGATAGCTCATCGCGGAAATCTTTGGAGAGAAGTCATGCAGCTCGTCAGCCTTATGCTTAAAGGCGGTATTGTTTTTGTCGCGTTGGTGTTCCTGGCATCCAACGCAGTCGCGCAAGCAGCGGCAGGTGCGGGCAATGCGGAAAAGGCGCAGAAGCTGGCAGCAATCGCCAAGCAGCTTCAGTTAACTCCGCAGCAAGAGCAGCAGCTCATGCCAATCTTGAAGGCAGATGCTCCCAAGATCGAGGCAATCAAGAACAACCCGTCACTAGGGCCTTTGCAGAAGATGGAGCAGATCAAGGCCATCCACGCGCAGAGCGATCCGCAGATCAAGGCGATCCTGAACCCGCAGCAGTATCAGCAGCTGCAGGAGATCCGGCAGCAGGAAATTCACGCAGCGATGGAGAGGAAGATGGGGCAGCAGTAGTTGGGGAGATACCCAGGCTTCGAGGGGCAGAAGGCCCCTCGCAGTGGCCTCATTCACTTCCAATTACGGTTGTCCACTTGCGTACCCGCCAGGACTTCACCAAGCCATTCTTTACATAAGGATCGGCTTTCGCGAAGGCCTCGGCCGCGGCGGTGGACTCACCGCGAAACACCAGCACGGCTTTGTCTACTGGGTCGGCAAGCGCTCCCGCCAATACCAGCTCGCCGCGCGCCAGAGCCTGCCGGCCCAGATCCAAATGTTCGGCCCGCAACGCGGCTCGCCGCTCCAGATAATCGTCTACCAATTCATAGAAAAGGATGGTGTGCATCAGCCCCTCCGCTCCGGAGAATAACAGCCGGTGCGCGTGTTTGTCGGCATTCGCATTTCGTAAAGCTCGCACTTCGGTTTACACTAAACGCATAAGTAGTGATCTTCGCGCCCGCAATAGAAACGGAATCTTCCATTTAGATGTGTGGCATCGCCGGTTTTACACAGCTACGTAAGCCGCTGCCCGCTGGTGTTCTTGCCCATGCGGTGAAGTCCATCACTCACCGCGGGCCCAACCAACACGGAATGTTCGACGGCGATGAAGTGGCGCTGGGCGCGACGCGGCTGTCGATTCTCGATATTGCCGGAGGCGATCAGCCCATTTTTAGCGCCGACCGCGATGCAGTCGTTGTTTATAACGGCGAGGTTTTCAACTTCGTCGACTTGCGGCAGGAACTGGAGCGTGAAGGCGCCCTATTTCGCACCCGCTGCGATACGGAAGTCATTTTGCAGGCTTATCTGCACTGGGGCGATGCCTGTTTCGCTCGCTTGCGGGGAATGTTTGCCATCGCGATATGGGTACAATCGCAACGACGGCTGGTGCTGGCCCGCGATCGCGCAGGGATCAAGCCCCTTTACTATTTCCAGGCTGATGGTGAGGTGTACTTCGGTTCCGAGCTGAAGTGCATCTTCGCTCACCCCGACGTACCTCGGCGAGTCTGCCTCGACGGCCTCAACAGTTATCTCAGTTTGAACTACGTTCCCGCCCCGTACACGCTGGTTGAAGGCATCGTCAAGCTGCTTGCTGGTCACCTGCTGGAGTGGAAGGATGGTGTCTGCGCGACGCGTTCCTACCTTGCGCCAAAGGAAGTGCGGCCGGCGCCCACTTCGATTGCGGCAGCCTGCGAAGAACTGGACGACTTGCTGCAGAAGTCGGTGCGCGAGGAACTGGTTTCCGATGTGCCGCTCGGCATCTGGCTTAGTGGCGGCCTGGATTCATCAACCATTCTGCATTATGCCGCGAATGCTAGCCCTAACCGCATCCACACCTTCGGCGTGACGTTTCAGGGACGCTCGTTCGATGAGAGCCGTTACATCCGCGAAGTCAGCCATCATTACGGCACCAACCACACCGAGTTCGATCTGAATACCGACGCCGAACTGGCCGATGCCATCGAGCAGATCGCCTATTACTCTGACGAGCCTAGCGCTGATGCCGGTGCAGTGCCCCTGTGGTTCCTCGCCAAGATGACAGCCCAGGAAGTCACGGTGATCCTTACCGGGGAAGGCGGAGACGAGTTGTTTGCGGGCTATCTTACTTACAAGGCCAATCGCTACCGTGAACTCGCGCGCAAACTTCCGGCGAGGTTGCTGCGCGCGGGACTGTCGGCTGCCAACCTTCTCCCGGTATCCGACGACAAGATCAGCTTCGAATACAAGGTCAAGCGCTTCCTTCAGGGTTCACTCATGGACCCGGGGAAGGCGCACCTTTTCTGGAACGGTACTTTTTCCGACGACGACAAACAGGAACTCTTTCGCTACCCCGACACCCGACCCATTGAGGGAATGTTGCGCGATCTGCGTGCTGGGCGCGGGCTCGACCGTTTTCTCGAATTCGACCAGCGGTACTATCTGGCTGACGACATTCTGTATAAGGTCGATCGAATTAGCATGGCCCACTCACTCGAGGTGCGGCCACCGTTTCTCGACGATCGAATCGTCAATTTTGCCAATCGCCTGCCCGACGATTTCAAGCTGCGCGGTCCGGAGTCGAAGTACATCCTGCGCCGCTTGATGCGCGACAAGCTGCCGCGCTCTGTGCTGCATCGTCCCAAGATCGGCTTCGACATACCCATTCACGAATGGTTTCGGGGTGTGCTGCGGCCCTTGCTGCTGCAGACGCTGACTGAGCAAGCAGTTGTGGCCAGTGGGCTCTTCCACTGGCCGTTTGTGCGACGCCTGCTGCACGACCATCTGCAAAGGCGTGCCAATCTTGGTTATCACTTATGGGGACTGCTCGTTCTCTTCATCTGGATGAAACGGTGGAATATCGAAACGGCAATCGAGGAATCGACTGTGGGCAATCCGCTGCTAGCGGTTGGCCGAGAGGCATCATCGTTCTCCTCGCTGCCGGTCTCGTCTTCCTCGTAGGCGTCATCAGCCCGCCGCGGCTGGTTGATGATGTCGATTCCGTACAAGCGACCATCGCCCGCAACATGCTGACCTCCGGCGACTGGGTGACAGCCCGGCTGGATGGCGTCACTTACCTTGAAAAGTCGCCTCTGATCTACTGGATGATTGCGGCATCGTACAAAGTCCTCGGCGTGCGTGACTGGGTTGCGCGTCTGCCACTGGCCCTCTCTTGTGTTTTGCTCTGTTGGATCGCCTGGCGCTTTGGGAAATGGGCCTTCAGCGAAGATGCTGGGCTCTATGCTGGGCTTACCTTGGCCACCAGTGTCGGTCTGTTTCTCTTCACCCGCATTCTCATTCCCGACGCTATTCTGACGCTCGCGATTACTGGAGCCATTTGGGCATGGTTGCGCCTGCTCGATCCGGATGAGCTTCAGTTGCGCAAGTGGTCGCTGGTGCTGGGCTTGTGCATAGGTTGTGGCCTACTGCTGAAGGGACTCATCGCCATTGTTTTCCCGGTGCTTACCGGGCTGGTGTATATGGCTCTCACCCGCCAGCTTTTCAGCCGCGATTCTTGGAAGCGGTTGCATCTATTCCTTGCCCTAATTGCCGGCTTGGCGATCGCCGCTCCTTGGCACGTACTGGCCACGATACGGAATCCTCCTTACTTCGCGTTTTCCTTGCATAGCGGCCCGGGCGAGTATCGCGGCTTCTTCTGGTTCTATTTCTTCAACGAGCATGTGCTGCGATTCTTAAATCTGCGCTATCCGCGCGACTACAACACCGTCCCGAGATTTCTGTTCTGGAGCCTGAATCTGGTCTGGTTGTTTCCCTGGTCGGTGTATCTCATCGGCGCTCACAGGCTGTCGTACAGGCCGACTACTCGCGCGGGACGCGCCCGGCTCATGGCGCTCTGCTGGATCGGGGTGGTAATGGTGTTCTTCACCTTGTCGACCACCCAGGAGTATTACTCGATGCCAATCTATCCCGCGATGGCGCTGCTCATTGGTTGCGCGCTGGCGGAAGGAGGCCGCTGGGTTCGCCTCGGGTCGCGTATTTTGCTGGGGATCACCGTAGTGCTGTGTGTTCTGCTTACAGCGCTTTTTGCCGCCGTATGGCAGGTTCCTGCGCCGGGCGACATCTCGCGCGCACTTGTCCAAACGCCTGGCATGTACACGCTCTCCATGGGACACATGCTCGACCTGCGCCTCGGTGCCTTCGCCTATCTCAAACTGCCGCTCGCCCTGGCAGCAATCGCATTTGGCGCGGCGACCGTGGCTTTACTGGTTTGGAAAGACCAGGTTGGCAAGTCAGCCCTGGCGATTGCGCTCTGCATGATCATGTTCCTGCAGGCGGCGCGCATCGCGCTGATAGCTTTTGACCCCTATCTTGGGTCATACCCGCTGGCGGTAGCGCTGGAGAAGAGTCCGCCCGGAGGGCTGATCGGTGCCGACGACTACTACGCCTTCTCATCTGTCTACTTCTATGCCAACCGCGACGCGCTCCTCTTGAACGGCCGTGCTACGAATCTAGAGTACGGCTCGTACGCCCCCGGCGCTCCGCCGGTCTTTATCGACAACGCCCAATTTGGCGAGCGGTGGAAATCGCCTTCCCGCTACTATCTGCTGGTATACGGATCCACCTTTCCGCACATTGAGCAACTGGTTGGACAAGAAAACTTGCACGTCGTAAAGGAGAACGGTGGGAACTTCGTGTTAAGCAATCAAGCGCTGCCGTAGAGCCGGGTGTTCGCGAATTGGCATGGAGCCAAGATTTGCTATTGAACTCCTTCTCGCAAGCAAGCGAAATTCTGCTATCGTTCCTCCTGCTGGGTTAAGTCCTCGCATGCCGGCCCTGTGGGCGTAGAATGCCGCCTTGCAGACTCGTTCCGAACTCGAACGCTTGCGCGTCGTCTTAGTCCAAACCCGCAACCCCCTCAATTTGGGTGCGGTAGCCCGCGCCATGAGCAACTTTGGCGCGCTTCATCTCCGCGTAGTCGAACCTTTCGACCTGGCATTTCGGGAAGCGCGCTCTGCCGTAGGACCGGCCGCCGATGTTCTCGCCGCTACGGAAAAATTTGACTCCGTGGGTGAGGCCGTTAGGGATTGCGGTCTTATCGTCGGAACAACTGCGATTCAGCATCGCGAGCTGCAGCATCCTGTGCATCTTCTGCCCGAAGCCAATGCCCGCATCACACCACAATTAGGACGCAGCAACGTAGCGATCCTCTTTGGCTCGGAGAAAACCGGGCTCAGCAATGCCGACCTGGCACACTGCCACTGGCTGATTCACATTCCCACTCGCCAGCAACACCTCTCCATGAATCTCGCACAGGCGGTCGCCGTAACTTTGTACGAGCTCACTCGCCAGTCGCAACCTTCGCAGGCTACCGAACAGTCAGCTGCTTCCTCTGGCCTATTGGAGCACATCACACGCGCTCTGCTGGAAGTGCTCCAGCTCAGCGGTTACACCACCCCGGAAAATGCGGGCGCCACGGAGTTAAAGACCCGTCGCATGGTTCGCCGCCTTGCACTCGACGAGCGCGACGCTGAGGTGTTGCTTGGCATGCTGCGCCAGATTCTGTGGAAGTTACAAAGACATCACAGGGAATAGCCCAAGAGCTCCTCTGAATAGTAGCAGTACCCTTCGAAGCATGACACTTCTCTGCAACTGAGCAAACTCGCCCTGGCTAACCGCATCCGATTGCTTGCAGTTAGGGTGTGCCGGTATGCATTGTGTCTGGCTCCCAAACCGAAAGGAGAGTTGAATGAAGCTGTTAGCAAGAAAAGCGGTTGTCTCACTGTTCTTTCTTTTCTGCACGACTGCCTGGGGCTTTGCCGAATCGATCACGTTTACTGGTCTTTCACCCAATGGAAGCGCCATTCCCAATGGCTACGCAGGTTTTCAGTGGAGCAATTTTGATCTCATGACGGGCCCACTGAACGGTTTGGCGGTAAATTCTGCTGGAGTTGGAAATTCGCCCTTTACGCAGTCGTTTGCCGTCAATGGCAGAGCACGGACAGCTTCTTTCAGCTCAGCTACTCAGTTTGGATTGGCCAGTGCGTGGTTGGCCACGCAGTGGAACACCCTTTTAAACATTGAAGTGGTTGGTTTGCTGGACGGCAAACCGGTTCATTCCATGCTGGTCGATCTGCGTGGAGGCGTACCGCAGTTGATCACGCCCAACTGGTCGGGAATTGATCAAGTACGCTTTGTGCCTAGAGCACAAGCCAGCGCCCCTGGCTCAATGGAATTTGCGGTCAGCGACATCGTCGTGAATCAGGTCAACCAACCCGTGCCTGAACCAGCGACACTGCTGCTGTTAGTGCCCGCGATCGGTGTCGCGGCAACCAGGCTGCACATCTTGCGCTCAGGGAAATAATTCCTTCAGGTCTAGGTTGCCCAGTGTCTGCCGGCTCTGGGATACACAGTTCTCACCGCAGATCCCGCGAAGGCGCGGACGGTTGCTGACTGCCATCCCGGTGCCATCGAGTTGCTGATTACCGACGTTGTATTGCCCAGCACAAGCGGTCCAATCCTGGCTGCGAAACTGCGCGCCTCGCGTCCCGGTCTGCGTACCGTATTCATCTCGGGTTACATCGACGATGCCCTGACCCGTCATGACGTTGTTGAGTCGGGCGAACAATTTCTACAGAAACCGCTCACCCTCTCGCAGCGGGAAGGGGCAATTCGCGAATCGCTGGCGCGGGCTTAATCACTTCAGATACGCCCGCACAATCCCCAGTAGCTCGTCCACCACCTCCTGCGAGGCGCGGGCTCGGCCGACGTGGTCGCGGATATGATCTTCCATGACCTCCGCCATCAAGCTATTGATCGCTCCACGGCACGCTGCCAGCAGTTGCAGTGTGTCGGCGCAATCTTCGACACCATTGGTCAGATTGCGCTCAACGGCTTCGATCTGCCCTCGAATCCGCCGCGCCCGGGCCACTAGCTTGTCGCGCTCCTCGCTGCCTTTTTTAGCCATAAAAATTCTTGCTATACCCTACTCCAGTATGCTATAAATCATTACATGATGCAACCGTTAATGCATCGGGAATGCATATATGAATGACCCTCTAGGTCGTAAGTCGTTTAGTATCGGCTCCGCTGGCGACCCGAGTCCAAGCTAACTGCTTCTCTCGCCGCCACGGAGTCCATCACCGTGGTGCAAGCGAGAGCCCTCTCTTCGAAATGCCCCCGCCCTGCATCAGAACAGCTCATGGGAGGCTGCCATGTTCAATTATCGTTCAGGTCAGAGAAACGTCCGTGTTTTGCGTCGCATCTGGTACGTCGGCGATAACCAGACTCTGCGTTCTCGTTGGGTTAGGCAGAGGACGGCTCTGCCGGTGACCCGGATGGAAGGTAAGAACGTCGTGGTCCCAGGGCGTGACACGCCGACACTTTCCGAGTTTACTGGGTGATGAACCGTTCCACACAATCGTGGGGCCCTCGCGAGGCCAGCGAAAGCTTTGGCGGCGTGAAGTTCCCCCGAGGGCTGCGGATACATCCGCTTACAGGCCCCGGCCTCGTTTTGCTCCTCGTTCTCCTCTCTTTTAGGCTTCGGGCGCAAGACGATACAAACAGCGCCCCTGATGCGCCGCCTCCTCCGCCTGTCCCAGCGACCTTCTTCGAACATTCAAATACAGCAAAGTGGTGGACTTCCGGTCAGGCCAACTTTATCTTTCAGGCGCACGGCGATTTCTATGCTGCTTACAGCGGTCAAAATAGCCTGAAGAATACCGCCGAACAAGCCATCTCGCGCGTCCTCACTCTCTTCACCGGATACGAGTTCACACCGAATTCCGTCATCTATCTCGATGTCGAAGAGGCCGGCTGGGGAGGTATCAGCGGCGCCCTGGGATTGGCCGGGTACACCAATCTCGACGTCGTCCGCAACCCTGCGTTGAGTCAGGCCCCCTACATCGGGCGGCTCTTTTATGAGCAGATCATCCCCTTTTCCGCCGAAATGGTGGAGTCCGAGCGCACGCCGCTGGCCTTGCAAACAAAATTGCCGGCAAAGAGCCTGTCGATCCGCTTCGGCAAATTTTCACTCGCCGATTTCTTCGACAACAACGTCGGTGGCACCGACAGCCACTACCAGTTCCTGAACTGGACCGCCGACAACAACGGCGCCTGGGACTATGCCGCCGACACCCGCGGCTATACCGTCGGCCTCATGCTCGATTACGAAGATCGCAACTGGGGCATCCGCTTTGCCGAGGCATTGATGCCCAAGGTCGCAAATGGGCCGAACCTTGACGCCGACATCGCTCGCGCGCGCGCCGAGAACGTCGAGTTGGAACTGCGCTATCCATGGTTCCGCAACCGGCACACAACGCTGCGCCTCCTCAATTACGTTAACCATGGTGATATGGGCGGCTACAGTCAATCGGTCGCACTGTACCTGAAAGGCATCACACCAACACCGGAAATTACTGCTACGCAGGTACAGGGCACGATCAAGTACGGCTTTGGCATCAATCTTGAGCAGGAGCTCTCGAAAGACGTCTTCTTCTTCGGACGCTGGGGCTGGGCCGATGGCAAGAAGGAATCATTCTGCTACACCGAGGCCGAGAGCACCATCGCGGCTGGCATCTATTCCAAAGGAGCACAGTGGCACCGCACGCTCGACCGTGCCGGCGCGGTTTTCATCTCCAATGGGATCTCCGCCGCGCACCAGTCATACCTCGCTCACGGCGGACTCGGATTCCTGCTTGGCGACGGCGGCCTCACCTATGGCCGCGAAACCATCGAGGAAGCCTTCTACGATGCGCACATCTGGCGTGGTGCCTATCTCAGCGTCGATTACCAGCACATCAACAACCCAGCTTACAACCAGGTTCGTGGGCCAGTGAGTGTACCGGGACTGCGGCTCCATTTAGAGTTCTAAGCTAATCTACCGCTCAACATCCCTGCCTGGTGAAGTCGCAGAAGTACAATGAATTGACTTTGCATTGGCTGAACTTTCTGGGCGACTTTCCAGCACTGCTGGTGATTTCCATCGCCGTGTTGGCGGCCTCCTTCCTGGTCGAAATTCGCTACTCCTGTCATCCTGTATCGCCACAACCTTCCGCGGGAAGAGTGGCTCCCGTTCACACTCTATTCGGCAACTGCGCTGCCGATGGTGGTCGCCATCGCTGAGATTGGAGTTCAGACAGGGCGGCTTACACGGGAGGTGTCCACTACGATCGTGGGTGCGGGACTGCTCTCCGTCCTGCTTTTTCCCACCGCCGCAAACGCTCTATTGGCACGCGACAGGCGTACGGTGTCTGCCATGGAAGAGGCAAATACCATCTCCTGATGGAACTCTGCATTATGGCCTGCAACCGCCTAACGCACGCGATCACTCCACCTCCCCCCATAAGTCCACGGTTGCTTTGTGCTCGTTTTCTCGAGACTTGAAACTCAAAACTCGAAACCTCGACCGCTGCTAGAATCAATTTGTGATTCTGCCTTTCGTCCGTGAGGTGTTTGCGGACGTGGAAAAGTCCTCTGCGCTACAGCGTGCTATAGCCCGGGTAAAAGGCGGCGCGGGGCAGACACGTGTCTCCGGACTGACTCCAACCGGTAAAGCCCTCTTCTATTCCCTGCTGCAGCATAGCAGTTCGCGACCGCTGATTGTGGTGGTCAGTGACAACCGCGCGGTGGACGACCTCTATCCCGTGGCTCGCTCACTGGCGGAATTGAGCGGCGCGGTGTCCGCCGATTCGGTTATCCGTCTCCCCGCATATGACGTGCTGCCGTTTGAGCAGCAGTCTCCGCATCCGGAAATTCAGGAAGCTCGCGCTACGGCATTGTGGAAGATCGCGACCGGGGCAGCGCACATCGTCATTACGACCATTGCTGCCGTCAGCATGCGCCTGCGCGACGCATCCTTTTACGCAGATCTGGCGCACCTGGTACGCCGAGGCGAGATGATTGACTCGGAAAAGCTGGTCGAGCGCCTGCGGCTCGGCGGCTACAACCAGGTCGACGTGGTAGAAATGCCCGGCGAGTTTGCTCATCGCGGTGGGCTGATCGATGTGTATCCGCCCGAACTGGACCGGCCCGTTCGCATCGAGTTGTTTGGCGACGAGGTGGAGTCACTGCGCAAGTTCGATCCCACCACGCAGCGTTCCGCGGCTGCCGCCGAAGAAGTCGTGCTGCTTCCGCTCACCGAAACGCCGGTGGAGGAAGACACGCTCGCTGTCATCAATGCGCGCCTCAGCGGGCACAGACTTGCCGGCGATGAAGACGCCCTGGAAGAAGCGGTCCGCTATGGTGGCGTGAGTGTTTTCCCCGGATGGGAACTGTATGCGCCCGTTGCCGGTGCGAAAGGCACGCTGCTCGACCTGCTGCCGCGCGCGGCCATCGTGCTCGATGAGCCCGACATTCTGTCTGAAGTACACCAAACATGGTGGGCGAAGCTCACCGAAATTCACGAGCGGAGCCTGGTCGGTAACCTCGTTCGGCCGGAGGACCTCTACCTGAATCCTACGGAGTTGAATAGCCAGTTACTGCGGTTGCCGGTTCTCGCTGTCGAGCAGCTCGGCATCGAAGGCGGCGGAGACGGCGAGCACATCGTGCTGCAGACACAGCCAACCATGCGTTTCCATGGTTCGGTGGCGGCGATGACGGAAGAAGTCGCCAAGCTTACTCGCGAAGGCAAGCGCGTAATGTTCGCCGTCTCGAGCACGGGCGAAGTCGAGCGCCTGGCCGACGTCTTCAACGAGTACAACCTCTCGTTCCGCATCGGCAGCCGCACGCCAAAGCCCGGCATGGAAGTCTACGTGGATGAATCTACGTACTTCACTGAGGATGTTGAAGCGACGATCATTGTCAAGGCGTATGTGACTGAAGGGATCGCACTGCCTGAGGCGAACCTCATCCTTTTTGGTTCACGCGACCTGTTCGACGAGCCGGAAGTCTCGGTGGGGCGTCCGCAACGACAGAAGTCCAAGGTATCCGCATTCCTCTCCGACTTCCGCGATCTCGCCGTGGGCGATTACGTGGTGCACGTCGAGCACGGCATCGGACAATACCAGGGACTGAAGGAGATTCCGCATGAAGATGACAGCGCGGCGGAGTTCATGCTGCTGGAGTATGCCGAAGGCGCGCGCCTCTACGTGCCCCTGACGCGGCTTGATCTGGTTCAGAAGTATCGCTCGTCGGAAGGCGCGAAGCCGGTACTCAACCGGCTTGGCACAGCGCAATGGCAAAAGACCAAGGCGCGCGTGAAGAAAGCCATGAAAGATATGGCCGACGAGCTGCTCAAGCTCTACGCCGCCCGCAAGCAGGCCGAGGGTCACGCCTTCGCTTCCGATAATGAATGGCAGCGGGAGTTCGAAGACGCCTTTGAGTTCAGCGAAACCGAAGACCAGATGAACGCCATCATTGACGTCAAGCGCGACATGGAAGCCTCTACTCCGATGGACCGCCTGCTCTGCGGTGACGTCGGTTATGGTAAGACGGAAGTTGCCATGCGCGCCACGTTCAAGGCCGTAAACGACGGCAAGCAAGTTGCGGTTCTGGCGCCCACGACGGTGCTGGCGTTTCAGCACTTCAATACCTTTAAGCAGCGTTTTGCTGCGTTTCCGTTGAAGATCGAGATGCTGAGCCGCTTTCGCTCGCCGAAGCAGATCAAGGATTCGCTGGCAAAGCTGGAAGCCGGCGAACTCGACCTCGCCATCGGCACGCACCGATTGCTCTCAAAGGACGTGAAGTTCCACAACCTGGGGCTGGTTGTCGTCGATGAAGAACAGCGCTTTGGGGTGCGTCACAAGGAGCGCCTTAAGCAACTCCGCAAAGAAGTGGACGTCCTCACTATGTCAGCCACGCCGATTCCGCGGACTCTGCACATGTCGCTGCTCGGGTTGCGCGACATGAGCGTCATCGAAACGCCGCCTAAAGATCGCATGGCGATCCAGACCGTAGTCGCGGCATGGGACAACAGCCTCATCCGCTCGGCCATTGAGAAGGAACTGGAGCGCGGCGGACAGGTTTACTTCGTTCACAACCGCGTGGAAAGCATCTACGAAATCAGTGAAAAAATTCGCGAGATGGCGCCCAAGGCGCGCATTCTAGTTGGCCACGGCCAAATGCCGGAGAGCGAACTGGAACGCATCATGTTGGCCTTCATGCGACACGAAGCCGACATTCTCATCGCCACCACCATCATCGAGAACGGTCTCGATATCCCACTCTGTAATACCATCCTCATCAACCGCGCCGATCGCCACGGCCTCTCGGAGCTCTATCAGTTGCGTGGACGCGTCGGCCGTTCCGATCGCCGCGCATACGCTTACCTGCTGATTCCACCCGACCGCGATCTCACCGATCTCGCTCGCCGCCGCCTCGCCGCTTTGAAGGAATTCAGTGATCTCGGTGCCGGGTTCAAAATCGCCGCGCTCGACTTGGAGCTGCGCGGTGCTGGCAACCTGCTGGGCGGCGAGCAGAGCGGACATATCGAGGCCGTCGGCTTTGAGCTCTATACCACCATGCTCGAGCGTACGGTTCGCGAACTGAAAGGCGAAGTCGAGCCCGAAGTCGCCGAGACCCAGCTCAATCTCGGCCTGAACATCCGTATTCCCGCCGAGTACATCGCCGAAGAAAATCAACGCCTGCGCATGTACAAGCGCGTCGCCGGAGTCGAGACCGAGGCCCAACTCAACGATGTCGCCGCCGAACTGGGCGATCGCTACGGCGCGTCTCCCCCGGCGGTTCGCAATCTGCTCGACTACGCCGCGCTCAAGCTGTACTCGCAGCGGTTGGGCGTCGCACAAATCGAACGCCGCCGCGACGCCGTCAACATCCGCTTTACCGATAAAGCCGCGGTCGATCCCGAGCGCCTGGCCCGCTTTGTCCACGCCGAACCGGGCACTCAATTCACCCCGCAAGGTATCCTGAAGTTCTCGCTGCAGGAAAAGCAGCCCGAACTGATTCTCGCGCGCTTGAAATCGCTGCTGGAGCAGTTGGCGGGCGAAGAGGTAGAGGTCAGATAACCGCTTCACTATCATTGCAGCCATGCCGACGCGATTTCTGATTCTGGTGGCCTCCCTTGGCCTCTTGCTGGCACCGGTCAAACTACTGGCAGCGCCGCCCGAGCGCTCGCCACTTCAGACCGTTGAGCTTCTTCACAAGGCCCTTCGCGAGGCCGACGCGGCCACGGTCGATTCGCTACTGCATCCCCACTATCACGGCCTATCACTTCAGGGTCCGCTCGGCCACCGGCACATCTATGTCGAAACGCGCGCGAAGGCTGTCTCCGAGATAGCTGGTCTAAAACCCGGTGAATGGGACGTGCGCTTTCTGAGCACCTCAACGCAGATCGATCCAAACGGAATGGCGCACGTGTGGGCGAGATACGTCTTTTACTTCAAAGGGGCGCCCAATCACTGCGGCTACGAATCCTACACGTTGTATCAGAGCTCAGAGGGGTGGAAGGTCGTCAGCTTTACCGACACCGACAATCCACTAAGTGGCCGAAGTCCAGACGATGTCTGTCCGCCAGGTAATTGACTAGGCGATGCTGTAGCTAGAATGCGACGGTTATGCGAACACCAAGGCAGCGGAAATTGTAACCATAACGCTTGATGCCCTTGTTCTCGCGTTGCCCGGTTGCAGCACAACGGTATCGGACTGAGGGAAAGGAAAATGCGCGTGAATATCGGAAGCGGCGAGTAAGGTCATTTCCGCTGAACTTGGCTTTGCGTTGCGCATGGTAATTTCCCGTTTCGAGCGCCTGCGTGACCTGAGGGCTCACGGGCGTGATCACCAGGTTTTCTGTCCATCCCCACGCTTCCTTGCCGCCCCCTGTAGTTGACATTGAACGGCTCGGGGAACCCTGCTGCGGCACGGCTAGCTGACAAGATGTTACTTTTGGGCGAGGAATTGCAGATTCGACCCCAGTGATCGAATTCCTGGGCAGGCAAGCTGCGCACGTTGGCGGCAAGGTAAGGCTGGGCGCCTGCCAGGCGACTGAACTGTACAAATTCGTTGGTGCCGAACTGATTCAGATCCACTCCTCCCCGGAAGTTTGTACGCCGCAGGCGTTGCTGCCGCGGCCCCATCCGCCCATCTAGTCGTAGCCATCAGCGAAGTATCCACCAGGGAGGCGCACAAGCGGGGCTTTGATTACGCGCAGATGTTCAAGGAATGCCTTGCGGAGGCCCTTGACATTGCGAACCCGTGAGTGCTCACCTACCCAAGGGTCATCGAAGATGACTCCGCCCAAGTTCTCGGTGAAGTGACCGTAAATGTTTGGCGAAATCGTCCCAATCAATACGTGCGGAAAGCGCACGTGATTGGTTCACCGCGCCAACACGAACCCGTGAACCGCCGATCCGGCTAAGCCCAAGGCACAGGTTGGAAGGAAGTGGCGCGATCCATCAAGAGGTTCCCGGAGGAGGATTACGCCGGCGGCGTGTGCTCGAACGGCAGCTTGGTATAGTGGGTCTTATCCACCTCGATGATGAGCGCGACGCGACCTTTGGGGTCGCGCCACGGGAACTCCTTGCCGATGTACTTGTGCGAGATCTCGTCGATGACCTCGAATTTCGAATCATCGCGAAATTCGACAACACGGCCGCGAATTTGGACTTCTTCGTAAGGGTCATGGAAATCGACCACCGAAAGTGACAGCCGCGGATCACGGCGGAGATTGCGGACCTTGAGGCTGAATTCACCGGTCCCGATCACGATGCGCCCGTCGCGCACGCCGATCCACACCGGGGTTGTATTGGGAGAGCCATCGGGCATGAGCGTAGCAAGGTGGGCGAAGTTTGGACGTGATAGCAGGGCATGAACTTTAGGCTCGAGAGACATAGTTGGCTCCTTGGCAAGATTGTATCCGCGCCAGACCTCTCGCAGATTTCGGAGACATCAACACTTGCATTGATTTTCCGTGGCATCCGTCCTAACATTCGCGGCATGGGGTGAGCGCCATGAATTCGTTTGACCCTGTTCGAAAAACTCTCTTCGGGCTGGCGATTGGTTGCCTCGCGATCTCCGCATTCGCGCAAGGTCCTCCCAAGTACGATCCGGCTACAGAAACGAAGCTGAAAGGGACAGTGGAAGAGTTAAGGTTTGTTCCTCCCAGTGGTGGGAAGCCGATGGCCTACCTGGTGATTAAAAGCGGACAGACCACGGTAGAAGTGTTTCTGTGTCCCAAGAGCTTTCTGGATGACATGGGCACGAGCTTCAAGCCATCCGACGCGGTCGAGATCACCGGTTCCAAGATAAAGCAGGACGCCGCAGAAATGATCCTCGCGCGCGAGGTGGTAAAGGGTGACGACACGCTGACACTGCGATTCAAAGACGGCAAGCCTGCCTGGTAAGACTGCTCTCTCTGATTTGTGCAGTGGCCTGTCTGACTACGAGAGTAGGCGCCCAAGGGTCCGACTCGGACGCGCACTGGCCGACGCATCCTCGCTCAAGATGACACGCTCGTTGAGATCATGCCCACACCCCTTGTCAAAAGAAAACAAAGGGATCGGACACCCACATTCTCAGATACCCCCAGAGCTGTGGGAGTAATTAGGTCGTTCCCAGCCTGCGCAGCACGGTTTCACGGAAGCCGCGGCTCAGCGTCAGCTTGGTGCCGTCGCGCAGCAAGATGGAGTAGTCGCCATAGAGCGACGGCTTCAGCGTCTTGATACGATCAACGTTAACCAGCGTCGAACGGTGCACCCGCAAGAACTGGCGTGCGCCCAAACGGCTCTCCAACGCAGTGATGGTTTCGCGCAGGATATGCGTCACGTTACCGACGTGCAGGCACACGTAATTGCCTGCCGACTCCGCCCAATCGATTTCGCCGGGTTTGAGGCAAACAATTTCGCCGTCTGACTTCACCACGATGCGCTCGGGCGACTGGCGGCGGCTATCGAATTCGGACAGCATTTCGAGCACGCGTTTCTGAAACATAGCATCCGCGGGTTGCAGCAACTGCTTGCGCGCATGATCGAGCGCTTCGGTCAGACGATCTTTGTTGACCGGCTTGAGCAGGTAATCCAGCGCATGCACCTCGAAGGCGCGCATGGCATAGCGGTCGTAGGCGGTAACAAAGATGGTCAGCGGGAGCCCACCGTCTTTCTGCAAGGCCTCAACAACGCCGAAGCCATCGACTTCGGGCATCTGGATGTCGAGAAAGACGAGGTCGGGTTTTTCACGCTGAATGGCGGCTATTGCGGCGCGGCCATCAGAACACTCGGCCACCATTTCAAGGTCTGGCTCCTCCTGCAATAAGGTGCGCAGACGTCCGCGGGCAAGGGCTTCATCATCGCTAAGCAATACTCGAATGGACATGATCAGTCGTGACCTCCTCGGTCGTGGTTCGGTAAGGAACCCGGATCTTGACGGTGCATCCACCGCTGGGGGCGTCTTCCAGCACCATGGCGTGGTCTTCGTTATAAAGCTGTTGCAGGCGTCCGCGGGTGTTGCGCAAGCCGACGCCTTCCAGCGGCATCAGGCCCCCGCCTTGCGTGAACCCGACGCCGTTATCACGAATCTCCATCCAGACATCGTCGCGGTCGCGCCAGGTGCTGATGCGGATCAGGCCGCCGGCGCGGCGCGGGCCAATGCCGTGCCGGATGGCGTTCTCGACGATCGGCTGCAGAATCAAGTTGGGAACCAGCGTGTCGAGCGTGCGGGGATCGACCTCGGTTTCCACGCGCAGCCGGTCATGAAAGCGCACCTGCTGGATGTCGATGTACTTCTGAAGAAATGTGAGCTCCTGTTGCAGGGGAACCTCGTGCACACCCACGCCATCGAGAGACATGCGCAAGAGATCGGCAAGCTGCAGGGTCATGTGCTCGGCCGCCTCGCCATCGTGACGCGCAAGGGCGGCAATGGAATTCAGCGTGTTGAAGAGGAAGTGCGGCTCAAGCTGGATCTTCAGCACTTCCAGCTGCGCACGTGCCAGCTGCGCTTCAAGCTGCGATGAAAGAATCTGACGCTCCTGGTACTTGCCGTAGAAAGCAATCGCCTGCGTGACGAGCACGATGTACCAATAGCGTTGGATGTCCATGAAGGTGCGCGACAGCACGTGTGGGAAGAAGGGAATGCTGGGCTCCTTCGTCCAGGTAATAAGCGGATTGATAGAAACCAGCGCAACCGCACCGATGAAAGCCAGCATTACGCTGGCAGCAACATGAATCGGCAGGGCGCGCTGCCAGCCGGCGCGATCGAACGTAAAGCGTCTCGAGAGCTCGTAGGCAACTGGCGTCAGCAGCGACCAGATCAGGGAGAGGGTGATGTTCCAGGCCAGTAGTTGGCCCCAACTGACTGGTGTGCCCATGGACGATAGATACACGTGGGCGCCGGCAGCTGTGAGAAAGGCAAGGATGGTCCACAGGACGAAACCGACAAACCAGACGCCTCCCCAGCGCCTCCAGGTTGTATGTCCGGACGGCAAGAAGCAATACCCCAAGGCAGACCTACACCCGCCCTTGCTGTCATAGACGAAATTCCGGCGAAAATGTTTCCTAAAAAATTAAGTGATGGGAGTCGCAAACGTGTCCAAAAGTGGACACGGAATGCTATCGTGCGACCTGGGAGTGCGAAATAGAGATTCGCAGACAGGGTAAACCGCTTCATGCACGATCTGGGAATTGCATCCTCGATACTGGAGTGCAGGCAGAAGGAAGCCGAGCGGCATCCCGGCGTGCATATTTCCAAGCTCGGCGTAAAAATAGGCGAGCTGGCCGGAGTCGATGTCGATGCCCTGCAGTTCGGCTTCGAAATGCATCGTCAAAGACTGAAATCATCGAGGTATCGAGCATCATGGGTGAAGGTCTTGACCAATGGATGAACTGGCTGGAGAGGAGCCGCGAGGCCAAAAAAGCGGCGAAGTAAACGCCGCGACTCGCAACAATCGAACACAAAGCTTGAGTAGGACTTCAGCTTGACCTACTATGGGCCCTTATCTACACCAACCTCGCCTTTGCGGAGTGAAAGTTTGGTGAAGCGCTTCATCCGGTGTCGCCTCGCGTCGCTGCTCATGTCGGCTACGCTGTTGCCGCTCCTTTTCTTGCCTGCAGATCGGGCGTTTGCTCAAGGCGATCATGAGGGTGAGACCGCGCAGGTCAACCAGGGCTATCCCGTCACTGTCGATGGTTATGAACTCTTCCGCGTTCGCCAGAACCTGGGAGCCGTGTCGGTCGAGGAGCGTGCGCGACGAATCTCGGCGGGGTTGCAAGATCTGACAAGAGCTCAGGACTTCGATCCAAAGAACTTTACCGCGAACGAAGAGGGCGGAGTCGCGACGGTCCGTTATGGCGATCAATTGATCGTCACCATCAACGATGCCGAAGCGCATGGATCGGGTCTCCCTCGCCAAGCTTTGGCGAGGCAATATGCCAGGCTGCTGCAGGAAAGGTTGCCGGAAATCCGCGAGCAGCACAGGCCACGGTATCTCTGGCGAGCAGCCATCTATGCGGCCCTTACCGTTCTGGTCTATTTGCTTACAGTCTGGGTCTTTCTCTTCCTGACACGCTGGCTCTTGCGTCTTCTTGGCAGTCCGGCCGCAGCCCACCTCAAAGGCATCAAGATTCAGGAGTCGCAGATATTGGCGGGCGAGCGTCTGGCGCTGCTATTAGCCTCCGTTCTCAGGGGATTGCGGATCATTGTGGTCGCAGTTCTGACGTTTGCCATGTTGGGCAAAGCGCTGAGCTTCTTTCCCTGGACGCGCGAGCATAGCCAATTTCTGTTGGGCTATATGCTGACGCCATTGGCGGCGATTGTGACCGCCCTGGTGAATTACCTGCCCAAGGCGTTCTACATCTTCGTCATCGTGATGGTGCTGCACTTCGTTTTGCGATTCATTCACATGGTCGCGAAGGAAGTGGAGCGGGGACGCATTCGGATTTCGGGCTTTTATCCCGAGTGGGTGCAACCGACCTACAAGATCATTCGCGTGCTGGTCTATGCCTTCGGGGCGGTAATTATCTACCCGTACCTGCCCGGCGAGTCGTCGCCGGCGTTCAAGGGAATCACTGTCTTCATCGGCCTGTTGTTCTCGCTGGGCTCCACTTCCGCCGTGGCGAACTTCGTTGCCGGCGTCATCCTTATCTATACCCGCGGATTTCGCGTCGGCGACTGGGTGACCATCGGCGACAACACCGGGGAAGTGGTGCAGATGTCGATGCTGGCGACGCATATCAGCACCATTCGTAACGAAGAGGTGACGATACCGAACTCGGTGGTGCTGGGCAGCTTCGTCACCAATTTCAGCTTGCAGGCACAGGAGCGAGGCGTAGTGTTGCATACCTCGGTGACGATCGGTTACGACGTGCCCTGGCGGACGATCCATAAGCTGCTCATCGATGCGGCGCTGCGAACGAAATACATCCTGCACGATCCTGAGCCGTTTGTCTTGCAGGCCAACCTGCAAGACTCATACGTGCAATACGAGATCAACGCCTACACCGACCATCCGCTGCAGATGCCGTTCATTTACTCGGATTTGCACGCCAACATTTTGGACAGCTTCTACGAGGCGGGCGTGGAAATCATGTCGCCGGTTTTCCATGCTCTGCGTGACGGCAACCGGACGACGATTCCCGATATGTATCTGCCGCGCGACTATCGTGCCAAAGGATTCCGCATTCAGGAAACTAAAACAAGTACCGACGGCGATTCGGGTTCGCATTCTTGACACCACGCTGACAGTTTACTAGCGTAACCGTGTAGCGAATTTTCCCGAAGAGCCACAGTTCTCTGCCGCAAAGTGCTCGTCCGCCGCAAACTCGTCTTCGCCATCGTGCTGACTCTCGCGCCCCTGCTATTTGCGTGGGCGGAGAAGATCAACGATATCCGTGCGCAGGGATATGTGACCGATTTAGCTGGGGTGATCGATCCGGCGACGCGGCAAAAAATCGAGCTGCTGGCCACGGAGGTCGAGCAAAAGACCGGCGCGCAAATAGCCGTCGTGACCGTGAACTCGCTGGAAGGACAAACTCGCGAAGACTACGCCGCCGATTTGTACAAGCACCTCGGCATCGGCTCGAAGAAAAACAACAAGGGTGTGCTCATCCTGATTGCACCGAAAGAGCGGCAATACCGCTTAGAGGTTGGGTACGGACTGGAGCCGGTCATCAACGATGCCCGCGCTGGTGATGTGGGCCGCGCCATGGTTCCCGATCTGCGTAAAGGCGACTACAGCGCGGCTGCGTTAATTGGCGCAACTGAGGTTGCTCAATACATTGCCGCTGATGCCGGCGTGACCCTCAGCGGGCTTCCGAAGATGCGGCAACGCCCCCCGACAAAGCACGAAGCACCGTGGTGGCTGCCGTTTGCGTTGTTCTTCGGGTTTTTCCTGCTGATCCGCGCCTTGGCACGTGCGGGACGTCGGCGCGAGGGGCCACCGCGCGGCGGCGGAGGCATGGGCAGCACCTTGCCGTGGTTCCTGATGGGCAATGCCATGGGTAGAAGTGGCAGTTGGGGAGGCGGCTGGGGCGGAAGCTCCAGCGGATGGGGTGGCGGCGGCGGTGGGGGCTTCGGAGGGTTCGGAGGCGGCATGAGCGGAGGCGGAGGCGCCGGCGGAAGCTGGTAGCCCACGCGGAGAGAAAATCATGGCAAGCAAGCCCGATGACAAACTGCAAAAGCTGGTGAATCGTCTCGAGTACGCCTGCGGCGATGCTCTCGCCGCCGTAGTACTTTACGGTTCAGCTGCCCGCGACGAGTTGCACGAGCAGTACTCGGATATCAACCTGCTGGTTGTGCTGCGGCAGATGAAACCGGAGATCTATCCCGCGCTGGCTGGCGTACTGAAGTGGTGGAGTCATGATGAAAAGCTGCGCCCGCCGACCATCATGACGCTGGAGGAGCTGCGCGAATCGGCAGACGTGTTCGCCATCGAGATGCTCGACATTCAGGGCTCGCACAAGATGCTGCACGGAGAGGACGTGCTGGTGGGCATTGAAGTGCCGATGAACCTGCACCGCGTGGAAGTCGAGCACGACCTGCGCACCACGCTGCTGCGGTTGCGGAACCATCTGCTCCTGGCGAACGACGGTGACGAGGAGCTCAAGCTGGTTTTGGCAAAGTCGGTGACCAGCGTGCTGACGTTATTCCGCCATGCCTTAATTGCTTTGGGGGAGAACCCTCCCCATGCCAAGCAGAAGATCCTGGAGCATGCCGCCGAGGTATTCAGCTTCGATGCAAAACCCCTAATTGCCGTGTTGGAGTTGCGCAGCGGAGACCACGCCATAGACAATGTCCGCAGCTTGTATCACACGTATCTGGATGCCATCCTTGCGGCAGCGCATGGCCTGGACGTGAAGGCGCCTAAGCGCCAGTGGCACAAGCATGAGCAAAGTTAGCTGGGGCTGGAGTACGAATTTCCCCTTGGGAACCAAAAACGATGCTGAAGAAGCGTTTTTTGGGTAAAGCTGGCCTTCATGCCAGCGTCTGGGCCGCTTATTTTACTGCCTTTCGCAGGCTTTAGCCCGCGAAGGCCGAGGTTGACGCGCGACAGAAACCCGGCTCCTGCAAAACCTACGATTTGCCGAAAGAGAGGAACATGAAAACCGGAGTCATCATTCTCATCATCATCGTGCTGTTGCTGTTCTGGTTTGGCAGCACCTTTGTCAGTCATCGCAACGAGATGGTACGTAAGCGCGAGGCGGTGAACTCTGCCTGGTCGCAGGTAGACGTGGTGCTGCAGCGGCGCGCCGACCTCATTCCAAATCTTGTCGAAACCGTAAAAGGCTTCGCAACCCACGAGGAAAAGGTGTTTGGCGATATCGCTGCCGCTCGTTCCGCACTCATCAACGCCAAGACGCCGTCCGAAAAGATCGCCGCCAACGGGCAACTGGACGGCGCGCTGGGACGCCTTCTGGTGGTGGTGGAGAATTATCCGCAACTGCGCTCGAATGAAAACTTCCTGCGCCTTCAAGATGAGCTGGCGGGAACCGAAAACCGCATCGCCATCGAGCGTCGCCGTTACAACGAGACGGTCCAGGACTACAACACCTATATCGGCCTGTTCCCCAACAACATTATCGCGAGTTTGGCTGGCTTCCAACGCAACGATGCGTACTTCAAGGCGGAGGAGGGATCACGCCAGGCGCCGAAAGTGAACTTCTCGACGCCCCCGCCGCAACCGGCGCCGGCACCGCAGCAGTAAAAGTGGACATTTGTTAAAATGTTGCACGTGAGATAGTGCTGCACGTAAAGCTGTGCAAAGAATGAAAAATAACATCACGTTGAAAATCGACGCGGACTTGCTGCGCGAGGCGAAGGTCATGGCTGCACAGCAGGACACCTCTATCAGCGCTTTGCTCAGCCGCGAACTAGAGAACATGGTTCGGCGACGCAAGAGATACGTAAAGGCCCGCAAACGAGCACTAGCGCGACTCCGGGAAGGATGGAACCTGGGGTGGACGCCCCCCAGGTCTCGGGAAGAATTGCATGAGCGGTAAGGCGTTTGTCGACACTAATGTTTTGGTGTACGCCCACAACAACTCGGCCGGTCCGAAATACTCGGACGCGCAACGACTGCTGGAGGAACTGTGGAACTCAGGGGCTGGTATTCTTAGTACCCAGGTCCTGCAAGAGTTCTGCATCAATGTTCGTCGAAAAGCAGAGCATCCCTTGTCTACGAGCGAGGTTCGGCAGGCTATTGAGGACTACCTTTCCTGGGAGATCGTCGTAAACGACGGCGCGTCTGTGCTGGAAGCCTTGGAGATGGAACAACGTCTTCAGATTTCCTTCTGGGATGCGCTGATAATTCAAGCTGCCGAAAGTGCCGGCGCGGAGGTTCTGTACTCGGAAGATCTTTCGACTGGACAGAAGTACGGGAGCGTGCAAGTGATAAACCCGTTCACGAACGCGCGCCGCACAAAATAACAGAGCGTCCGCAAGCTTCCCTTCTTTACTTTTGAAGCGCCCTGCTTTTCAGAATCTTCCCGACCGACGTCATCAGGTGGTCTGCTCCGTCTCCCTTGCGAACGTAGCCGTTCACAATGGCCAGCACTTTCTCTGGTACTGCAACGCCCGAAACCATGAGGATGGGAATGTCGGGCCGGTGCGTCTTCATGGCGTCGGCCAACATCCCGCCATCCATTTCCGGTAGCGCATAGTCGAGCAGCACCAGATCAATGGGATGCTCGGCAAACAATTGCAGTGCCTGTGCGGCGTCGGTGGCGCTCAGCACGGCGTAACCTGCGTTAGCGAGCAACTTGTATCGAATGTAAAGGACAGTGAGATCGTCATCGACCGACAGAATGCGTTTACGCCCCTCGTGGGCAATGGCTGGTGCGGAGAAATCTCGGTTATACATTGGTTCAGAACCCATGACATTCGCTCCTTCCTTGCGGGGCCTTCATGCGTTTACGGATTTCGCTTCCGCAATTACTGCCGATGAGAAGCCAGGCCTGGGAACGATTCCTTGCCAGCTTCCTGTGCATGATACGTAAATCACGGCACCCGAATGCGCATGAAACCTGCCCCAGGGCAGGAGTACTTGCGTGTAGCAATGTTGACTGGAGTCTAATGACGACCTCTGTGCACGCAGCATGCCAATGAGGGCCTTCTTTCGTTCGCGGTGGGGTTTTGCTATTGCAAAACCGATTCGCTGGAACTTCGGCGAGCGATTGGACACACAATTCGCTGCCGCCGGGATCTGAATAAATTGCTAGTGGTGTGTAGAAGTTTCTCCGGCTCATCAGCGGAGAAGCATGCAGCAGTGCAGATGCCGGACCTTATGTCACGCCACTTCCTCGGCTGGAGGAATCTCCTCGTCCGTCTTCGACCCATTTACGTTAACGAGAAAATCGCGCAAAATGTGGGCGTTGTGTTCCGCAGTGTCGGCCTGCTCCTCGAAACCACTGAGACTGGTGAGCTTCGCCCCACGTGCGCGTTCCGCCAGCACGCGATACAGCGATGCTCGCTCCTCCAAGGCGCGCAGCGCCGCCCACAACGCGGTTTCCACCACGAAGCGCTGCTCGGCCCCTAGGTTCTGTGCGGTGTAAGCGTGTCCGACCCGGCAGCGAAAGCGCAGCAGCCCCTCCTGGTCAATCTCCCACAGGACGCCACCGCATTCCGGACAGCCAAAGACCGAGGGTTTTCCGACATGCAAATCGTCATTCTCGATTTCCGCCATTTCGGCTTCCGCCATGCGGACCTCCTTGCGGGCCCGCTCATCGTCAATCGCAACAGTACGCGATTCCTGCAGAGGTTCACTCACGAGCTGTTGAATCAAGCGAGGAATCTCTTTCACCGCGGCAACTCGCGCATTCTTCACCATACGCAAAGCGCTCTCGGGCATCGACCGATACATTGCTGTATTTGGGTCCTGTACGATGACGGCGCCACCGTGGGCGCAAATCACCATGGCCCCTGAGGTGCCGTCGTCCAGTGCGCCGGTGAGAACGATCCCGATCACTCGCGCCCCATAGCTCACTGCCGACGAACGGAAGGTAGGGTCAATGGCCGGACGATGCCGGTTCTCGCGCGGTCCGCCGATCAGACGGATGTGAGCATCCTCTATCAGCATGTGCTGGTTGGGAGGGGCTACGTAGATCTTGCGCTTTTCGATCCTCTCACCATCGACAGGATTCAGCGCTGTCAGCGGTCCAGCCCGATTAAGGATATTCGCCAGCAGTCCGCCGGAATGAGCTGCCGTGTGCATCACAACCAGCACTGCGGCATCCAAGTCGGCGGGAAATCCCGCACAAATCTCACGCAGTGCCTCGACTCCGCCGGCCGACGCACCAATCACAACCAGCTCGCGATGGGCCATAACCATACGATGGCGGGGGCGTAAGTGGGGTTATCCCTGCCCCTTGCTGAACCAGCTGTTTTGCTATCGAGCCAACTATCGCGCGACCGGCGGCCCCACCCACATGTAGAAATGCTTATCGTCGCTGGAAGTGGAGACGCTAAGTCCGCGCTTCTGGCTGGCCCGGCTCAGCGCCGAGCGGATGTTGGCCTTATTGTCGGGCAGGTCAGATAGTGCGATCTTCAGCGCCTGGCCCGGCGCAAGCTTCGCAATCTCATCGAGCAGCTCAAGAACAATTGAGTGGTGTTTGCCCTGCCGCCCGTGTGGGAGATCGCGCTGCGAAATTGCCGTGTATTTACTTTTAACCTGCCCGGTTCCAGCCGGCCTCTTCTCCGCTTTGTTGGCGGCTCCCCTATTCATACCACACTAGCGTACTGCAAACATGTCACTATCACAATACTAAAGATCCTGTAACACTATCGTGACAAAACCGTGGTAATCGTATTCCTATCAGTATCCCGGCGGTAACCACCCCCACGGCGTACTAACGTGCGCCTAACACCCCCCCCCCTTTTTTAAGAATAAACAAAAGAGTCGAGCCGCATTGTCACAGTGCTGCTACTGTATGCATGAGTCTCAACTTGCGGCACGACATTGACGGCAACTTCCCTGTGATCGCGTTACGGGATGATGCGAAGCTGACCGCGCCCACTGTGGCCACTTCTGTCAGTGTGCTTTTGCCGGCGAACGGCAAATTTCGTCGTAATGGCGGTACAATACCGTCCAAAAAGACGAAACGAAGCTCTCGTCCAAAACGAAAGAACGGGAGTGAGCAATAGACCCGGGCAGGCGGTATCAGGAATGAGTGGTAGGAGGTCCCCAATGGCCAACGTTGATTCTTCTCAGATTCTCGGATCGTGGAAAGAGATCGCTGCTTACCTTGGTAAAGGTGTACGCACGGTGCAACGCTGGGAGCTGTTGCACGGGTTGCCGGTGCGTCGTCCCAAGGGCGCGCCGCGCGGCGTCGTGTACTGTTCGCGGGAAGAACTGGACCAGTGGCTGCTAACGCAATGGTCGCAACGCCACAGCGAGGTTCACTCCGATGTCGTCACAACCATTCCGACCAGCGAACTAGTTCTCTCCTCGGCGACGCTGCGCCATGCCAACCGCGAACTTGCACACTCCATCCAGCAGATAGTCCAGGACATGAGAAGAACGTGTGCTCTGCTGGCAATAACCACCGCCGAGTCCCAGAAGATCGGGGGGGAGATGGGTGGTATGAAGACCCTCGCAGGGTGGCGTGACGTGGCGTAGTATAGACCCGTTCCAGTAAAAGTCCGGAGCGGAGGCCCCTATGAAGGAGAAGGGCACAACACCCGCAGAGCATCTCGAAACAGACCGATCCAAATCCCACGGTAAAAGAAGATTTCCTGTCGTCGGAATCGGAGCCTCAGCCGGAGGCTTGGAAGCCACCACCGCACTGCTGAAAGCAGTACCCAACAATTTAGGCATGGCTTACGTTGTTTTGCCCCATCTGGATCCTTTGCGGGAAAGCGCCTTTAGCGAAATTCTTTCGCGCATCACGCGAATGCCGGTGCGTGATGCGAAAGACCAGACCCGCGTCGAACCCAATCACGTTTACGTCATCCCTCCCAACTTTGAAATGACGATCGTAGAGGGCGTGCTGCACCTCAACCACACCGGTGAGCCGCGCATCGTGCGCACCACCATCGACACATTTTTGCGCTCGCTGGCGCAAGACCTCGGCAACTACGCGATTGGCGTGATTCTGTCCGGCACCGCTTCGGATGGCACCATCGGTCTCACAGCCATCAAAGGAGAGGGTGGCATCACCTTTGCCCAGGACAGCTCCGCCAAATATGACGGCATGCCGGCCAGCGCCATTGCTGCTGGGTGCGTGGACATGGTGCTGCCGCCGGAGGGCATTGCCAAAGAGCTCGTGCGCATCGCCCAGCATCCTTACGTGATGGGCGCCACCATGCCCATGGAGCACGACGGCACCAGCAAAGCCGCCCAGATGAGCCAGATTTTTGCCTTGCTGCGCCGGGCCACGCGGGTGGACTTCTCCGAGTACAAACCTCCTACCATCGGCCGCCGTGTGGCCCGTCGCATGGCATTGCACAAGATTGAGCACCTGGCCGAATACGTGGAGCTGTTGCAGCGCGACCGTCTGGAACTGAACTCGCTGTACCAGGACCTGTTGATCAATGTCACCAGTTTCTTTCGCGATCCGGGGGCGTTCGAAGCCATCAAGTCGGTGGTCTATCCTGAACTGCTCAAAAATCGCGATCACACCTTTCCTCCCATCCGCATCTGGGTACCGGGATGCTCCACCGGTGAGGAAACCTACTCCCACGCGATCGCGCTTACCGAGTACCTGTCCGAAGAACGCATCGAAACCCCGGTGCAGATCTTCAGCACCGACCTCAGCGATATCGCTATCCAGCGGGCACGCTCGGGTATATACAAAGAAACCATCGAAAGCGACCTCTCGCCCGTACGGTTGCGGCGGTTCTTTCAAAAGGTGGACAGCGGATACCAGATCAGCAAGACCATTCGCGATCTGTGCATTTTCTCCACCCAGAACGTGTTCAACGATCCGCCGTTTTCCCGCATTGACCTTATCAGTTGCCGCAATGTGATGATCTATCTGAGCCAGTCATTGCAGAAGAGGGTAATCCCCGTTTTTCACTACGCGCTCAACCACAACGGCTTCTTAATGATTGGAAATACGGAAGGACTGGTTGGCCCCGGCTCCGAGTTGTTTGAAATTGCGGAGCGCAAGCAGAAGATCTACCGCAAGAAGTCTGTACCAACACCTGTCACATTCGGATTTTCGATTTGTATGAGTGAACCACCCTCTCTCGATAACAATGTGCCCGACGGCAAAGCGGCTGATGCCGCGCGCCTTCCCGCGGACTTGCAGCGCGAGTCGGACCGGTTGCTGCTTTCCCGCTACGCCCCTCCGTCGGTCGTAGTGAATGACCAGCTGGAAATCATTCAGACCCGTGGCCATACCGGCTCGTTTCTCGAGCTTCCGACCGGCAAGATCAGCATGAACGTGCTGAAGATGGCTCGGCCCGGCTTGCTCTATGAGCTACAGAATGCCATCGAAGAAGCGCGCAAGACGGGCGTCGATTCTGTTCGTGGCAGCGTGGTCATAGAGAGCAACGGCACCACCAAGACTGTGACCGTTCGTGTCTCTCCCTTCAAGACACCTATTCAGGACAAACTCAGCTTCCTGGTGGCCTTCGAGCCCACTGACGGTGCCGCTGCGCCGGTGCCGGAGGAGGTCCAGCAGCCGCTGAGCGACGATGAGCGGACCAATAAGGACAAGCAGATCGCCCAGTTGAAACAGGAACTGGCTGCGACAAAGGAGTACCTCCAGTCGATCATCGAGGCCATGGAGGCCACCAACGAAGAGCTGCAGTCGGCCAACGAAGAGATCCAGTCGGGCAATGAAGAGCTGCAAAGCACCAATGAAGAGCTGCAGACTTCGAAGGAGGAGCTAGAGTCCGCCAACGAAGAGCTCCATACCGTCAACGAAGAAATGCAGCACCGCAACGAGCAGTTGAACCAGGCCAACAACGACCTCAACAACCTGCTCAACAGCGTCAACCTGCCGATGGTGATGGTCGGGCCGGAGTTGAACATCCGCCGCTTTACCCCGCAGGCAGGAAAGGTGCTGGGCCTCAACGCCAGCGATGTGGGCCGGCCAATTGCGCGGCTCCGCTTGAACCTTGTCGATGTCGCTGACCTCGAGCAACTTATGCTCAACGTGATTGCTGATGTCCGGCCGGAACACAAGAGCATCAAAGATTCCGACGGCCGCTCGTGCGAGTTGCGCGTGACACCCTACCGCACTTTGGACAATCGCATCGATGGTGTTGTGCTGAGCGTCCTGACCCAAGATGGACCAAACGGATACACGCTCGAATCCGACAAGGATTCGCCGCCCGCGCGCCCCGCGAAGGCGAAGAAGAAAGGAAGTAAAAACGGGCCTAAGCGGAAGTAAAATCAGTTAGTTTTCGGCTGTTATCCGTGCCGGGCTCCTTCTTCTGCGCGTTTTTGTCAGGTACGACTTTTACCTGCTGCGAAGAGCATAAAAACTCTTTTGTGCGACAAAAAAGGGGTCAGGGCACGACTTTAGTCGTGCCCTGAAGCCCTATCTCCGGTACGTTCCCATGTACTCAGCCTCACCCACAATGTGGCCTTTCATGGCGGCGTCGAGTTGCTGGCGGGTCGCGCCAGGCTCCAGCGTGAGCTTGGCGTCGAGCGCATACATCCGAAAGAAATAGCGATGGGTCTTGCCCGGCGGAGGGCAGGGACCGTTATAACCAGTCTTCCGAAAATCGTTGCGTCCTTGCAGGGCGCCGCTGTCGAGCCTCCCGCTCTTGGGCATGTCTTTCGGAAGCGCCTGCATGGTGGGCGGAATGTTCCAGATGAGCCAGTGTACCCAGGTTCCCGCCGGAGCGTCCGGATCGTCCGCGATGAGCGCAAAACTGACGATCGGTGTTGGTGCGCCGCTCCATGCGAGTGCCGGCGAAACATCGCCACCCGTGCAAGTGTAGGCGTCAGGAATGGCGGCGCCGGAGGCGAAGGCTGAGCTGGTGAGAGTGAACTTGGCCATTGCGTGACCTCCCTTTGCAGGGGCTGGTTGCGGTCCGGCGAGTGCGCCGGTCAGGAGAAGAACGGTAGCGGAGAGCCCGAGCGTACGCATAACGCCATTGTAGGACGAGGACGGGCGCCTTACACGCCGGCCGCGAGGCTCACGCCGCTCCCGACCCAATCAGGCTATACATCAGCACGGCCAGCACAATCAGCGTCAACACAACATAGAGATAATCGCGCTCGATCAGGAAACCAATTGCCGAAAACACCACCCGGGCCACAGGTGTTGCAATGAGCAGCAGCAGTCCGAGCTGAATGATGCTCTTCCCGTGCAGCCGAAGCGCTCCGACTACAATCGCCGGCCCAGATCGCAGTGCCGCGGCCTCTCCGCGAAAAACGGTATAGTTCGCCTGCTCACCAGAGTGGCGCGCCAGATAAATCACCGCCCCGGCAATCACCACGAATGCCGCCAAAAGCACTCCGAAGCGCAGCAGATTGCCCAGCAGGATTTCAATGCGGCGATCATCGATAGCAGGCTGACTCATAGGGTTCCCTTCCAGCCGCTGTAGATCATTTCAATCCCCAAGGCGACTACCACCGTGGCAAAAACATAGCGCAGCCATCGCGTGCGGGCCTTCACCAGAATGCGCGCGCCGAGCAGCGAACCGCCGAGAACACCGAGCATTACCGGCATGGCAATTCCTGGATCGATGTAGCCACGGGTGAGGTAAATGCCGGCGCTGGCCGCGGCGGTCACCCCGATCATGAAGTTGCTCGTGGTCGTCGAAACCTTGAACGGAATCCGCATCGCCTGGTCCATCGCCAGCACCTTCACGGCCCCGGATCCGATACCGAGCAGGCCGGACAGCGCTCCCGCGCCGAACATCAATCCGAAACCTGCAGGAACCCGATGCACGTTGTAAGCGGTAAGGCCGTTCGCAGTCGGATACTCCCCATTCAGTTTCAGTGCAGTGGCGAGCCGGTCGGGAGACATATCCAGCACCTCCGGAGGATGAGGACGGCTGGAGAAATAGGCTGAGAACAGCAGCACAACTCCAAACACGATGGCGATCGCTGCGGTCGGCACCCGGGTGGCCAACATGGCTCCGAAAATCGCTCCCAGCGTGGTTGCCACCTCGAGGAACATCCCGATGCGTATGTTGCTGTAACCTTCGCGTACATACGCCGCAGCCGCGCCCGAGGAGGTTGCGATGACCGATACCAGCGAGGCGCCGATGGCGTAGCGAATGTCCACGTGGAACAGCAGCGTCAGCATGGGTACGACCACCACTCCGCCGCCCAGCCCTGTGAGCGCGCCCAGCAGCCCGGCCAGAAACGAGCCAAGCGCGATGAGGATGGTGAAGACGAGAATGGTCATTCAGGGAAGCGACGAGCTGGCGCAGCGCCGCTCCCCAGCATTGTAGAGGAAAGCCGCAGAGATCCCGACTACACGAGAGATGAGAAATCCTTCAAGAGTTTCATCCGGAGCGGAGGCGTCGACCGGAGCGGAGGCGTCATCTTCGACCCCCAAAATTCGCTTGGGAAACCTTGTTGTCTCTACTCTTTACGTCACTCTTGTGCCATGCATACCCGAAGCTTCTGTAGAAGGCTCAGCCCTGGAAGCAGACTATTCCCAAAATTGGCGACATCCCACTTTGAATTCCGGTCGAACTGGCGCGGACGGCCTGGGAATACTCCGGCGAACCGCACACATAACTGTGATTCCAATCACAGCCCTTGTTGCACCCCATTTGGCATAAGTAAACAATGCCAAATGTGGGGACAAAACCGAATATTCTGAAGGCTTCCGCTAGGCTCAAGAAAACACTGATGAGCGCCGGCACAGTCGAGCAATATCCAGCGCACCACCGACTTTTTGACGTGGATGAGGCCAATATCGGCGTTTACCTTGTGGCGAAAGGAAAGGTGTGTCTGTCGGTCAAAGACTGCCCCCAGTTCGACCGCATATTTAACTCTGGTTCGCTGTTGGGCGTGCCGGCCACATTTACGGGACATCCCTACAGCCTGGCGGCAACTGTCATTACCAAGGCTGAGGTTGTTCACGTGGACCGGCAGAAATTTCTGGACGTTATGACCAATGAGCCGGAGCTCTGCCGCGAAGCCACCGACATGCTATGCCGCGAAGTGAGTTTCATTCAGGCGGCGCTGGCTGAATGTCGTCGCGCCAAGCACGACCACAGTAGCGACCGCGTGCCAACATCCTTATAGGGCTTCGAGCGCGGCCTTTAGAAACTTCCAGAAGTCCTGGACTGTCGAGATCTGCACCCGCTCGTTCGGACTGTGCGGATCGACGATAGTTGGGCCAAAAGAAATCATCTGCATCCCGGGATATTTCTCGCCAATCACGCCGCACTCCAGTCCGGCGTGCATGGCGATCAGTTTCGCTGGTTTCCCGAAGAGGCGCGCGTGCACTGCCTGCAGCGTCTGCACGATATCGCTGCCCGGCTCAGGCTTCCATCCGGGATAAGCGCCCGAATGCTCCACCTCGAACCCGGCGAGGCTGAAAATTGTCGCCACCATCTTCGCCAGCTGCTCGCGACTACTCGCGATGGCACTGCGCTGGCTGGTGATGATCTCGGCAGTGCTGTCCCTGAGCGATACCACCGCCAGATTGGTCGAGTTCTGTACCAGCCCTGGGACATCCGGACTCATCGCCAACACTCCGTGCGGTAGCGACAGCAGCGCATCGACCATGCGTACGGAATCTTCGGCGCACAACACTCTTCCAGGTGCATCGGCTTTCTCCACCCTGATCTGCAATCCCGTATCGAAGCCTCCCAGGTCCGACTTCCATTCCGCTTCGCTTTTCGACGCCAAATCGCGCAGCTCACTCTCGCGAATCCCGTCGCCGACGATGATCGCGGATGCCTCGCGCGGAATCGCATTCTGCGCGCTACCTCCCTGAATGCTCGCCATGCCCATCGGCAAGCTGCCCATCAGCCGCTGCAAGGTTGTGCCCAGCACCCGCAACGCATTGCCCCGCCCCTGGTGTATGTCTACGCCGGAGTGGCCGCCTCTCAGTCCCGACACCTTGATTCGATATGCAGTCCTGTCTGACGTACTTACCCATTCGACCTTCCGCCTGCCCGTGGTCTTCATTCCACCCGAGCATCCGATGCACAGCGTCCCAGTTTCTTCGTTATCGAGGTTGAGAAAGTATTTCGAGCTGAGCAGCCCGCCGGGAAACTCAGCCGCCCCCGTCAGACCCGTCTCCTCATCGATGGTGAACACAAATTCCAGCGGTCCGTGGGCGATATCGGTGCTTTCCATCACCGCCAGGGCTGCTGATACTCCCACGCCGTTATCGGAGCCCAGCGTGGTGCCTTTGGCCTTCAGCCAATCGCCGTCGCGCCACACTTCAATTGGATCGGTATCGAAGTTGTGTGCTGTGCCTTCATTCTTCTCGCACACCATGTCGAGGTGTCCCTGAAGCAGCGCCGCAGTCGCATTCTCGCGTCCGGGACGCGCAGGCTTGCGCACCACCAGATTGCCCGCTGTGTCCTGCGTCGATTCCAGCCCCAGCTTTTTCGCCTGCTCCAGAACGTAATTACGAGCGGCAGCTTCCTTTGTCGAAGGACGAGGCGTCGCCGCCAGCACCGCAAAGTGTTTCCAGACTTCCTGCGGTTCCAAACCCATGAGTGTGGATGACATGTAGTTCTCCGAGCAGGTGGATCCTCTGGTCATCCTATATTGCGTTGGCAGGCTTGGCGAATCGCCCGACAACCTGCCAGGAGCGCACGTCAGGGCACGACTTCAGTCCTGCCCTGAGACCGCCGAAAGTACCCGGCCTTAGCCGCTGAGATGACTTGCCAAGGAGGTTTCTCGGGACCTTTTTGGCCATGCCGATCGAGCCCACTGTGACAAGGGGCAGCGATTACCAACAGCATCCTTGCCAGAGTAGTTTATGAGATGAATCTAACTTCCGGATTTCTTCGCGCGCTCCGTTCGATTCTGTCGCCACGGTTGTAAATGTCGCACAGCATCACGGTTGATGAAGAGCGTAAACCTCCTGCGCGCCTTTCCTTCTTCCTCAGGCAACACCAGCGCTCGCTCCTCTCCTACACTTCCGCCCAGAATTCGCCCCAGATTAAGCAGGGAGCGGCTGCCGCACACTCCGCACACCTCGCCCGCGCTGTCGCTGATGACCTCGCAATCGGCGCACAGCACAGCATGCAGCAGCGGAATCGAGTTCAGGATAGGCTCGGGGTCTCGGTATGTGTCCATAGTTTGGCTCATTGGCTTAAACGTAGCGCTATTTCGGCGATGGGAGAAGGCAACTTTCCGGTGGGGAAGCGGCGTAGTTACGTAATCGAGAAGGTTCGCCGGCGTTCTATTTGAATCCCTGGCGAATTCTTCAAATATACGAAGTGTCATCCTGAGTGGAGGCGTCGTGCGCTACAGTCGACGACGCCGGAGTCGAAGGACATCTTTTAACCGACAGTTGTTCGGATTGAAATCACAACACACGCGAGGACTCTATCTCCCCGCGTTCCGTAGGAAGGGTCTTCGAAGCTATTGATGATAGGGTTGCGGTATTGGCGTCATGGCCGTTCCCGGCTGCGCTTCGGGCATGATGATCCAGGCAATGATATAGGCCAGCAATCCCGCGCCGCCGCCAAAAACCGCGAGAATCAGCCACACCACCCGAACGATCGTCACATCCAGATCGAAGTATTGCGCGAACCCTGCGCATACGCCGGCGATCTTGCGTTCCGGGCTTCCCTTCGGTGGGCGCATAAGCTTCGGCGCCGGCGGCGCCAGGTAGCCCACACGCTGCCCGCAATAACCACAGAGAATTGCGTCATCCTGAATCTGCCTACCGCAGTAATTGCAGTACATACTCACTCTCCACTGGGAGATACGCACAGAATGCCAAAAGGTTCTCCCCACTGCAATAGCTAACTGCTATATGCTAATTGCCAGTTGCTTGCTGCTCACTGGATCACATAAGCCTGCTTCATATACCTGCGAGCTAGCTCCGCCGACTCCGTACTCGAGTTTGCCGCAATTACCTGTTTGTATTTCTCCAACGCGGCATCGCGTTTGTGCATGGCGTCGTACATCTCGGCCTCTTTCAGCATCGCTCGCTGCTTGAACTCAGGATCGAGCGCATTGCTCTCCGCCAGCTCATAAGCATCTGCTGCTCCTTGCAGATCGCGCTGGCCCTTCATGGCCTCGCCTAAACCGTAGGCAGGAATTTCGATCCGGCACACGGTGAATGCACGGCTCTGGCACCCAGCGACAATCTTCTTGTACGCCGCCACTGCCTGCGGCCCGTGACCTGCGGCATTCAGCAGATGCGCATACTCCGTTGCCATCAGGAAGTTTCTGGGAAACGCCTGATACATTCCCCCAACAATCTGCAATGCTTCGTCGTATTGCTGCTCACGCCGCAGAAACAACGCCAACGCAATCTTTGCGTCCCACGCTACTTCCGGGTTGCCCTGAGTCGCCACCTCACGCAGATATTTCAGCCCCTTTTCTTTGTTTCCGCTCAATCCTGATATCGACGCCGCCACTCTCACCGGCCAGCTGAGGCTCCCAACCACATACAGATCGATACCGATAAGATTCTTCGCATCTACGTAATTCGGATCGATCTCCAGCACGCGTTCGTGATCGTGTCGCGCACCAACCGCATTGTGCAGCGCCGCAAACCACGCGTGCTGCGCCATTCCCATATAGGTGGAACGCAAACCGTGGGTCACGCCACGGGCGTACAACGCCTGAACATCGTCTGGGTTCTTGGCGAGATAACCGTCCGCCAGCGTCACAGCTCTTTCGCTCAACTGGTTCACTCGCTCGTGCACCTTAGGATCGAGCGGCTGCAAGTACTTCTTGTTAATGAAGCCGTCGCTGGCATACGCCTCGGTATCGAGGGCTCCGATTTTGTATAACTCTTTGAAGATGACAGCGGTAAGGACATGGTTGACAGCGTACGGGTCGTCCGGATGCGCCTGTAGCGCCGCCTCAAACTCGCGTGTCGACTTGTCGTACTCCAGATTGTAGAAGTAATCGAAACCCCTGCGGGTGTTTGGGTCGTTGCTGGCTCGCGTGGCTACCCAGGTTGCGCTATCGGCGGCAAACCCCGTCGCAATCAAGAACAGCAACAGAACCGCTGCCAGTCCAACCCAGCTGCGGCAATACTCCAGATGCGGAAAGCGCTTCATCAGCCTACTGGACGGAGTCTCTATCCGAAATGATTTAGATGCTCTGTGACCTCAAAAGGCGTGATTTCCGTCACCAGAGTTCAATTTCGACCCCCCATCTGCCCATTCGCTGTAGTGCCCCGCGGCCGTCTCAGTCCATTCGAAACAGGTGGTTCATCGGCCCGAAACCCTTCCCAACTGGGTACGCCGCTGCGATCGCATTCCGCACGAAGATCTTTGCTTCGCCCACGGCCGTCTCCAGAGCCCGTCCCTGTGCCAGCCCACAGGCGATTGCTGTTGCGAAGCCGCACCCCGTTCCGTGGGTCGCGGGAGACTCCACCCTATGACCGTCAAAGACCCGCTCCCGTTGCCTGGCAGTTTCGCGAACACTCAGAAAATCAACCACTTCCGGAAGATCCCCGCCCGTAATGACGACTGCCTTACTGCCCAGATCGTGAAGCCTGGCTGCGATCACCCGAAGCGCTCCTGGGGCCCGGCCCGCAGAGTCCTCCCGCCAACTCGTTTCCGGGCCGACTCGCGCTAGCAGCGCCGCTTCCTCAAAATTCGGCGTAATGACATCGCAAACCGGCAACAGCCATTTGCGAATGTAACTGACCCCTTCGGGCGCGATCAGAGCCGCCCCCGACGACGACCGCAGTACCGGGTCCAGCACCAGATTTGGATGCTTGTACCGGCGGAAGAACTTGGCGACGACTTTCGCAACCTCAGCCGACCCGAGCATACCGATCCTTACCGCCGCAATCTCTACATCTTCCGCCAGCCGGTAGAGCGTTTCCCTCACTAGCTCGGGCGCAACCGGTGCCACCTGGAACACTCCCTGGGTAGACTGCACCGTCAGCGCGGTAACGCAGGTCACGGCGTAGCAATCCATCGCGGCGGCAGTTTTTACATCCGCGGTGATTCCGGCACCCGACGACGGATCGTAACCGGCAATGCTCAGAATGATCGGCCGATTTCCCATAGAGAAAAATGTACCGCAACGCCCAGTTTTTTCTCGCTAGGTTGTCTCCTCACATCTCGGAGAACAATTAAACTATTTATTATCAATTGATTATAGCTACCTCGATGGCAAGAAAGTTGCGAACAATGGATCCGGGGCTAGTCCGTTTCGCTGAGGCGGCAACGGAAGCCAGATGGGGAGGATGAGGCGAAAAGGGAGGTCATGTTCGCTGAGATGCACAATTTAGCCAGGATGTCAAGGACAAAATTGGACTTTCTTAATTTTTGGTTGACCAACCTTTTGCCCGGTCCGTAAAATTTAACAATCTGTTCGGGAGGACCCCATATTTTCTGTTCGGGAGGACCCCATATTTTGAAGCGAGGTGTTTGAATGCTACGAGTACTACGGGCAGCCGCCATGGTTGTTCTTCTGGCCAGGGCGCTGACTGCGGCACCCGATAACAACAAGACACCGGACTCGAACCAAGGTACCCCGGGACAGACTCAGGACACCATCCGCCCTATCCCCACTCGAAAATTTCAAGTGGGTAAGGCTTCTTGGTACGGTAAGCTGTTTCAGTATCGTAAGACTGCTAGTGGCGAACCGTATGATATGCATGACTTTACGGCTGCGCACCGTACTTTACCACTAGGTTCCTGGGTCAAGGTTACGAATCTGAAAAACGACAAATCGGTGATGGTTCGCATTAACGATCGCGGCCCCATCCTGAAAAGTCGGATTCTTGACCTGTCCTACGGCGCTGCCATGATTCTAGGCTTCGGCGATCAAGGTATCGCCAAAGTACGCCTGGATGTCATCGAGACTCCGACCGTGGCCACCAACATCAGCCCGTCAGCGGCTGAAGGATCACAATAGTCCTGTCTTAATTAGCGGATTTGAGGGCTCGAGAGACTAAAGACTGCGAGCCCGGCCTTGAAAGGGCACAGCTTTACATTCGCAAAAGACTTGTTTGAGCGACTGTTTTTGTGTCAAGGCACGACTTTTGTTAATCGTGCCGCAGGTGTCCTTTTGATTGACCCGAGCGGGCTTCAGCCTGTGAGGGGAATCGAATCTCGCATTAGATAGGTCGTGTCATATCGCGGTAAGATGAGCTGATGCCTAACTCGGATCGGCTCATCGTGGCGCTGGACGTGTCCAGCGCCGCCCAAGCCCGCCGCATCGTCCAATCTATCGGCGAATCGGCAAGCACTTACAAAATAGGCAAGCAACTGTTTACGGCCGAGGGGCCGCAGATCGTGCGCGATCTCGTCTCCTCTGGCCGTAAGGTCTTTCTGGACTTGAAGTTCCACGATATTCCCAACACTGTCGCCGGGGCTGTCAGCGAAGCCGCTAAGCTCGGCATCAGCATGCTGACCGTCCATGCGTCTGGGGGCAGCAAAATGCTCAAAGCAGCGGTCGAAGCCGCCGCCCAGTCCGCCGCCAAGCCGATGGTCCTTGCCGTCACGGTCCTTACCAGCCTTTCTGACAACGATCTGGAAGAAATCGGTATCGCAGGACAGGTCCAGACCCAGGTCCTCCGCCTTGGCTCGCTCGCTCTCAAGGCCGGCTGCGGCGGCCTCGTCGCCTCGCCCCTTGAAGCCCGCGAACTGCGCCGCGGGCTCGGCGACGGCTTTGCCATCATCACTCCTGGAATCCGCATGGGTGACCCAACCTCGCCGGGGGATTCAGGTCGTCCCGACGACCAAGCTCGCATCCTGACCCCCAAGGAAGCCATCGCCGCCGGCGCGACCTACCTCGTCGTCGGCCGCCCGATCCTGGAAGCCGCCAGTCCCGCCCGGGTAGCCGAGTCGATCGTCGCCGAAGTCGCCGAAGCCCTGCACCAATCGACATCAACTTGAGCGAGGTCGCCCCTCGGCGACGAGTTGAACGACCTCATACCAGGTGTTGCAGTTCGGAGTGGTGATTTGGCAACCCAATGGCTCGATGCAGGTATTGAAGACGTTGCTGGGTGGATTCCACCGGCACCGCAACTGCAGTCAAGGACTAGGCGAAGTCGTAGCTACCCCCACAAGCCACAGGCGCGCTATGTCGATCTCGCGGTGTGCCGTTCGTCGTGCTATTGAAGCCGTAAAACCTTGCGAAACTCTAAAGCAAAATGCGGCTAGAGCCCAACCAACAGAGGAGAAGAAACGATGAGAGTCATGGTCATAGTAAAAGCCAACAAGGAATCGGAAGCAGGAGTTTTTCCCGACAAGGAAATTCTTACGAAGATGGGGAAGTACAACGAAGAACTGGTGAAGGCAGGCATCATGCTTGCTGGCGACGGGTTGCATCCCACCGCCAAAGGCAAGCGCGTCAGGTTTTCTGGCGCAATTCGGACCGTGATCGACGGGCCGTTTACTGAAACTAAGGAACTTATCGCCGGCTATTGGCTCTGGCAGGTGCGGTCGATGGAAGAAGCGGTGGAGTGGCTTAAGCGCGCACCTTTCGACGGCGGAGCGGAAGTCGAAATTCGCCAGGTATTTGAAGCGGAGGACTTCGGTGCCAATCTCACTCCTGAGCTGAGAGAACAAGAGCAAAAGCTGCGCGAGCAGATTTCCTCAAAAAAATAGTCTCGGCACGTGGTCCGTCGTGTCGATTTCGTCGTCCTTTCTACGACGTACCTACCGAGCCAGGGATTATCTGTGGCCAAACCGCCGAAGCTCGGCTCCTCAAAAGTCAAGAATTGGAGACACAAACAATGCGATTCCTGAGTATCTATAAGTCCGCCGAACGCAGTACTCCCCTAACGCCGGAGGAAATGGCTATCCGGGCGAAGCTGGCCGAAGAGGGTATGAAGGCCCGGTTCTTGCTCTCTAGCGAGGCCAGTATGCCAACCTCGCTCGGCGCGCGGGTTTGCCGCTCTGGAGACAGCCTGACTGTGACCGACGGTCCCTTCACGGAGGCCAAAGAGGTAGTGGGAGGCTTCGCCATCCTGAAGGCAAACTCGAAACAAGAGGCGATCGAATTGGCCAAAAATTTCCTGAGCCTTGTCGGCGAGGGCGAGTGCGAGCTGCGCCAGCTCTGCGAACCTCCGGCAGAAGGAAACCCGCCCCTCGACTTCGCAGTCGTTGCAAATCTTTTGTGAGTGGCACTGTTTCGTATGTCGATTTTTTCGTCCCTCATTCGACGTATTCACAGAGCGGGTTTTACTTCCGGCCAACGCCGTGGAACCTCAGCTCCCAAAGTCAAAGAATTGGAGACACAACAATGCGATTTCTGAGTATCTATAAGAACGTCGAACGCAACACTCCTCCCACACCGGAAGAGATGGCCAGAATGGGGAAACTGATCGAAGAGGGAATGAAAGCTGGCTATCTGCTCGCTACCGAGGGCTGTATGCCGACAGCGCTTGGCGCACGCGTTCGCCGCTCTAATGGCAACGTCACCGTTACAGACGGTCCTTTCACGGAGGCCAAGGAGGTAGTCGGAGGCTTCGCCATCCTCAAGGCAAACTCGAAACAAGAGGCGATCGAATTGGCCAAAAATTTCCTGAGCCTTGTCGGCGAGGGTGAGTGCGAGCTGCGCCAGCTCTATGACGCCAATTGCGATCAGGAGACGACAGCTTCGCACGAAGCGGCTGGGGTTGCGACCGGGCACTAAATCTGTTGTCATCGGAGGCGGTGAACGCCTCCGACACCAACGGCGTTATTGAGGCGGTCTGGAAAGTCGAGGCGCCCAGGCTCATCGCCGGTCTGGCTCGCATTGTCCGCGATGTTGGCTTAGCCGAGGACCTCGCCCAGGAAGCTCTGGTGGCGGCCCTGCAAAGGTGGTCGGAGTCGGGAATTCCCGACAATCCCGGCGCCTGGTTGATGGCCACGGCAAAAAATCGGGCAATGGATCACTTCCGCCGCGAACAGCTCCTCGAGCGCAAGCACGAGGAGCTGGGTCGCGAAATGCAAGTCCGGGAACTGGCCGTGCCCGATTTCGAAGCTGCAATCGACGACGATATTGGCGACGACCTGCTGCGTCTCATCTTCACTGCTTGTCACCCGGTTCTCTCAGCCGAAGCTCGGGTTGCACTCACTCTCCGCATGCTCGGCGGTTTGACCACGCAGGAAATTGCCCGCGCCTTCCTGGTCAGCGAATCTGCCATCGCTCAGCGTATCGTACGTGCCAAGCGATCGCTGACTGAGGCACGCGTTCCCTTTGAGGTTCCGCGCGGTTGGGATCGCGCAGCGCGGTTATCGTCTGTTCTGGAAGTCATCTATCTCATCTTCAATGAAGGCTATTCGGCGACCGCCGGCGAAGATTGGATGCGTCCCGGACTTTGTGAGGAGGCGCTGCGATTGGGTCGGCTCTTGGCTGAGCTCGTGCCCAACGAAGCAGAGGTGCACGGTCTGGTTGGGTTAATGGAGATTCAGGCGTCCCGTCCCGATCGAAAGCGCGTGTGGGAAATTCGGGAGAGCCGGTGCTGCTTCTCGATCAGAACCGCGGACAGTGGGACCAGCTTCTGATTTGTCGTGGTTTGGCCGCGCTTGGCCGCGCAGAGGAGCTCAGGGGCGGCGCTCTGGGACCCTATGCTCTGCAGGCGGCGATCGCAGCTTGTCATGCCCGCGCGCGTACCGCGGAAGAAACCGACTGGTCCCGCATCGCAGCCCTCTACGACAACCTCGCTCGACTCACACCGTCCCCCATCGTGGAATTGAACCGGGCGGTTGCGGTGGCCATGGCATTTGGTCCGGCCGCAGGCTTGGAAATCGTTGACTCCTTAACTGCGGAACCTTCCCTGAAGGCCTATCACCTGCTGCCCAGCGTCCGCGGCGACTTGCTCAAGAGACTCAGCCGCTTCAATGAAGCTCGCGCAGAATTTGAGCGTGCGGCGGCGCTGACGAACAATGTTCGCGAGCGCAACCTCCTTCTGGCGCGAGCTCTGGAGTGCGCCGCCCCTGAGTAAGGCGTTTTTCGCAAATTGGGTGTGGCCCAAGTTTGCATTCTGCTGCCGAATGTGGGGCAGCTCGCGCTGCCTATCGATAACCCTCGCAGCTCGGCGTCGCTATACGCAGCGGGATAGCAGGACGACAGCGCTAATAAGTGGTCCCGCGCCCCCGCCCTAGGAAGACGTCCATCAGCGTAGAGCGAAGCGCCTGCGGATGAACACGATATCGACGCGGCGCTCTCAGTGCCCCACGCGAAGATTGGTTAACGTCCCGAGTACTCCAAAGACGTTCAACAGCCATAGCACCACGACAATCACCACTACGCCGTTCAGAATCGACTTGATCGCCGCTTGCATAGGAATGTAAGTATTCACCAGCCAAAGAAGGACGCCGACAACGATTAGCACAATCAAAACTTGGATTAACGGCATCGCGCGGACCTCCTCTCAAAATAAGTCTAGACTGCACGTCGGCTACAGAATATCGGGTTGGAACCGTAATGCTGGGCGGCGAGATATGTACGTAAAATGGCTCGGTATCCGCCATTGCTGACATGACCTACCTTTGCTTTCAGTTGGCAAAGGTGGGTTTACCGACGAAGGCGTCCTCAACCCAAACAAGCCATTGCCGGAGCGACGTATCTCGTCGTCGGCCGCCCCCATCCTCGAAGCCCCCGACCCGGGCCAGGCAGGCGGGTCGATTGTGCGGGAAATCGGTGCATTATGATGCTGATCAAAAATGGGTGCGGCAGCCATTCGGTGAGCCGGGTCGAAGAAACCAAACACCGTTCACCCCTTCGCCTTCGCTTGGGTTGAACGGAACACCCTTGGGATCCCATTTCGCGCTTTGCTCTTGGCGATGCTTGGGCGGCACATTGATGGCGCAGAGAACAACCCGAATCACGTTATAATTCGCGCACACATGCCCCTCGTCTCCGGAACGAAACTAGGTCCATATGAAATCCTTTCGCCACTGGGCGCCGGTGGCATGGGCGAGGTGTATAGAGCGCGCGACCTCCGCCTGGAGCGCGACGTTGCTATCAAGGTTCTGCCGACGAGCCTCGCGGCCGACACCTCTCTCCGGCAGCGGCTGGAGCGCGAGGCGAAGTCGGTCTCGAAGCTTTCACACCCGTACATCTGTACGCTGCACGATATCGGTCATCAGGACGGAGTGGATTTCTTCGTCATGGAGTTGCTGGAAGGCGAGACGCTGGAACAGCGACTGCTTCGCGGCCCGTTGCCGCTGGATCAAGCCTTGCGCTACGCCGGTCAAATTGCTGACGCGTTGGCCAGCGCACACAGGTTGGGCATCACGCATCGCGATCTTAAGCCTTCCAACGTAATGCTCACGAAGAACGGCGCCAAGCTGATGGACTTCGGGCTGGCCAAGCAGAAAGGTCCCGCCGCGCTGGCAGCTGCCCTGACCGAGATGACGCTGGACCAGCCGAAGCTCACCACCGAGGGCACGCTGGTCGGGACGTTCCAGTACATGGCTCCTGAGCAATTGGAAGGCAAAGAGGCCGATGCTCGCACTGACATTTTTGCGTTTGCTGGGGTGCTGTACGAGATGGTGACGGGCAAGCCGGCCTTTCACGCCAGGAGCCGCGCCAGCCTGATTGCGGCGATCCTAACCAGCGAGCCGCCTTCAATCACGCAGGTCCAGCCGTTGACTCCGCCATCGTTGGAACGGGTGGTGGTGAAGTGCCTGGCGAAGGATCCCGACGAGCGATGGCAGAGCGCCAGCGACCTGGCGAGCGAGTTGAAGTGGATCGCAGGTGGAGCGTCGGCCTCGGGAGCGCAACCGATGTCAGCGGTTGCCACTAGGCCGATTGGACGAGGCATTGGCGCCCAGGCCGCTTGGGCGGTGTCAGCCCTGGCGGTGGTAGCAGCCGCACTGTTCCTCATTCTCTTGGTGCGGTCTGCCAACAAGAAGAGTCCCATGGTGCGATCGCAGATTGCGATAGAGGAGGGCACATTCCCTCTCCTGACGGGGGACTTTGCCGGGCCACCGGCGGTTTCGCCTGATGGCAGCGCGGTGGCGTTCGTGGCGGCGCGACAAGATGGAGCTGTGCTGCTGTGGGTGCGGCCGTTGAACTCGCTGCACGCGCGCGCACTGCCAGGGACGGACAGCGCCACGCTGCCGTTCTGGTCGCCGGACAGCCATAGCCTGGGCTACTTCGCCGGCGGCAAGCTTAAGACTGTGTCCATCGACGGTGGGTCACCTACAGAGGTGTGTTCGGCTCCCATCGGCCGCGGTGGAAGCTGGAACGCCGATGGCACGATTATCTTCTCGCCCGACTTCCAGAGCACTATCTCAAAAGTCGCCGCAACGGGCGGAACTCCCACCCCGATCACCGTGATAGACAAGTCGAAACACGATAGTCATCGCTGGCCATTATTTCTTCCGGACGGCATGCACTTCCTGTACCTGGCCGTTACGCACACCAACGTGAAAGACACCAGTACAGGCATTTACTTCTCTTCGCTGGACGGAAAAGAAAGCCATCTGGTTATGCCAGACCAGACGAATGTGTCTTATGCTGACGGCCACCTGCTCTTCGTGAGGGAGAGCGCACTGATGGCCCAGCCCTTCGATGCGAGGACAGGCATGCTTCAAGGAGAAGCACAGCGCATCGCAGAAGACATTCTGGTGGATCTGACGACCTGGAGAGCGCAGTTTGATGCCAACAGTTGGGTGTTGGCCTATGTTGCAGGAGGTCCCACACCGTGGCAAGCCATCTGGTACGACCGCTCGGGAAAGCAACAAGGGCCCGCGGGGGAAAAAGCAGCGAATCTAGGCTCGTTGCGGCTTTCGCCCGATGGAACGCGGCTGGCCACGGAAGCGGGAGAGAGTGCCACTTCCATTTGGGTTTACGATTTCAAGCGCAAGGTCAACACGCGATTGACCTTCGGGTCGTTCCAGGCGAATACCCCCGTTTGGTCTCCCGACGGACAGTGGATAACCTACGCGGGAGTCCGCTCGCACAATGGATTGTTTCGCAAACCCTCCAGCGGAATGGGGCAGGAAGAAACCTTGTGGGAGGGCGACGCTGAAACCCGATATCCACTGGACTGGTCTCCCGATGGGCAAACATTGCTGTTCGGAGTGGGCAACCTATCATCAAACGGGCGGCTGTGGGCATTGTCGCTGAACGGTGACCGCAAGCCCGCTCCTTTGACGCCGGAATCGTACGCGATTAACAGCGCTCGGTTCTCGCCCGATGGCCGCTGGATCGCCTATAGTTCGAACGAGACGGGCAGACCGGAGGTGTTCGTCATGCCATTCAGCAGTGACGCGGGCAAGTGGCAGGTCTCCACTAACGGTGGGGCGCAGCCAACCTGGCGACGCGACGGCAAGGAGATCTTCTTTTGGTCTTCGGACAACACGCTGATCGCAGCGCCCATCACGCTCAAGCCAGGAGAAGTCGAGGTGGGGAACCCGCAGACCCTCTTTCGGCCTTACAATTACGTCGGATCGGTCGGCGTGTTGAGCCCCTACGATGTCACGGCCGATGGCCAGCGGTTCGTGTTGATTATGACACCCGAGCAGACCCCACGGCCCATCACGCTGGTGACGAACTGGAACACCGAGTTGAAGAACTAAAGTTGAAGTCCGCACTCGTGGTCCGTGCCCCACATCTGCCGGCTTCTGGCAAAATGTGGGGCTGATGCCAACTCCTTCGGTAAGCTATCCGCTTGCATCTGCGAAATAAACCAGCCCGTAGCCCACGACCATGACGAGCGCCGGTTCTGCCCTGGCGGGTGGCGGGGGCGGCACCTCTGCCTAAGGCTCGCGCGCGGGCCGCAGACCAAAGCGCAAGAAAGATTCGCGCTTTCCCCGTGTGCTCTCTGTTCTCTGTGGTGAAGGGAGGGGTACTCCGATGCCAAAGGTGCCCATTTCGGGAATGCTCAGCGATGAGGCTCGCAACAACTACCGAAACGCGCGAATCGCTGAATCTTCATTTTCGTGGACGTCGAAGACGGTGAAAAGTCGTGTAATCTGCAGCAAGTTGCGGACATTCTTTTGCAGGTTCATCAGCTTCAACTCACCACCCTGATTACGGACGCTCGTGTAGTTGCTCATCAGCTCACCGATTCCGGAGCTGTCGATGTGGACAACGCCATTGAGGTTGATCAAGATCTTGCGGTAACCGTCATTGATCAATTGCTGGACTACGCTGCGCAATTTGCCGGTGGCTTCGCCCAGGCGAAGTTGTCCGCTGATGTCCACGATCGCCACGCCGTTCACCGCCCGCGTGCTCGCCTGAATCGTCATGAAGAGACTCCTGATACTTGACCATTGCGCTGTGCTGGATATTGCACGCCAAAAGCCGTGGGAATGCAAATCCCAAGATGGTCCGAAGCCGGTTCGACGCTCGTGCTAAGCTCAGCCGAGCAAGACAATCCTTTCTCATCATGGACAGAGTTGGCCGATTCCTTGCGCTTCTCGTGCTGCTCGCCACGCCAGTTGCGGCGCAGAAGAACGACTGGCTCATCGTTCCTGGCCAGCGCGTGGGACCAATAACGGCCGCAACAACGCGCGCCGACCTGGACACCCTATTGGGCAAAGAGAATGTGCACGACGGTACCTTCGAAGGTGGCGATGTGCCCGAAGCTGCAACCATGGTTTGGGGCGGCGATTCGAGTACTGCGCTTGCCATAACTTGGGACCAAGAACGTCCCTTGGCGGTTCATGCCTGCGTAGGGACGCAAACTGGGCCATGCCGATGGCGGACAGCGAGCGGAATTCGGGTTGGGCTGCCGATTCGCGAGTTGGAGAAGCTGAACGGTAAAGCCTTTCAGGTTGTGGGAATCGGACAAGAGCAGGGCAAGGTTGTGTCGTGGAGACACGGCGCGCTGGAGGAAGATCCTGCCCTGTGCGGGCACCTGTTGGTTCGACTTACTCCGATTGCAGAGGTAGAGGGGAGAGCCATGTCCAAAGATGAGGCAAGCTCCATCAAGTCGCTACAAGGAGACAAGCCGGTCAACTCTAACTCGGTCGCGCTGCTGAACCTGAACCCGATCGTGACAGGAATTGCGTTGGAGTTCAGTGGAGCGGGTTGCGGGAAATGAAACCCCAGGTTGGCGGCCAACTGAAGGCCGCGAGCCTGGGGCAGCGAAGGTTAGGTTACTGAGTTGCCGCCGAGGTGCGCACAGCGAAGTGCTGCTCGGGTGCGGGCAGGCCAGCACTGGCTCCAGTGTCGCGAATCACGCGGTTCGTGTCGAAATACACTTGCCAATAGTGCGCGTTGCTGCAGTACGGGCGCACAGCGAGCACCGGACCGGCGAGCGTGAACGTCAGGATTTCGACGTCGGGGGCGGGCTCTGCGAGTACGTTGGGGATTCTCGCCAGATTGGCTTTCAATGCGGCAATCGTCGCATGGACATCAACGGAGTGGTCAAGCTGCGCTTGCAGATCGACACGGCGGTAAGGGTTATGGCTGAAATTCTGGATGATATCTCCGAAGATTTTGCCGTTTCCAACGATGTTGCGGATGTTATCGAGAGTATTGATCGAGGTGACGAAAAGGCCGACTTCCTCGACCGTGCCCGTCACGCCTCCGGCGACGACGAAGTCGCCGACTTTAAAAGGCTGAAGGATAACGAGGAAGATGCCGGCGGCGAAATTAGCGAGCAGTCCGCTCCAGGCAACGCCGATAGCCACGCCGGCGGCGGCGATAAGCGCCGCGAGGCTGGTGGTCTGCACACCGAAGAAGCCGAGAATTAAGATTACCAGGACGATGTTCAGCAATGCAGCAACTGCGTTCTGGATGTAGCGGATGACGGTGGGGTCAACCTTCTGCTTCGACATACTCCGGCCAATCAGCCGGCTAACAAAGCCGATGATCCATCGGCCGACAATCCACAGAGCTAAAGCCGAAACGACCGCTATCGCAAGCGAGATCGCCAAAGCTTTTCCTGACTGCATGTATTCGCTAAACCTGGATGTATCCATGACAGGCTCCTATGTTGTAGGTAGGGTGATTCGCACGCAGCACGGGGACAGCCTTTGTAGTGCAGGGCTTATTCCTCAGCTCAGGGCAGAGAGAGCATAGTAGCACGAACCGGTGTTCAAGCCGTTTCACATAACGTTCGCCTTGGCAGGCTACTCGGCGGCGACGGCGGCGGAAGCACGTCTAGGGAGCAATTCTCCAATGCGGCGAATCTGGGCGCCAACCGAACGCAGTTTTTCTTCGATACGCTCATAGCCGCGATCGATGTGATAGACGCGGTCGATGATGGTTTCGCCTTCAGCTACCAGCGCCGCGAGGACAAGCGAGGCGGAGGCGCGCAGATCGCTGGCCAACACGGCGGCGCCACTCAAGAGAGTCTTGCCACGGACGACCGCACGGCGGCCGTCAATCTTGATATTGGCCCCCATGCGAACCAGTTCCTGTCCGTGCATGTAGCGGTTCTCGAAGATGTTCTCGGTAATCAGGCTGGCGCCATCGGCCTGTGTGGCTAAAACCATGTATTGCGCCTGCATGTCGGTGGGAAAGCCGGGATATTCCTCGGTGACTATATCCGCCGATTTGAGCGCGCCGCCGCTGACCACGCGAACCGAGTCAGTGGTTATGGCGACATGTACGCCACACTCGTCCAACTTGCTGAGAACGGCTCCGAGATGCAGGGGCTCGCAGTTCGCAACCGTGAGTTCGCCGCCGGCCAGCGCCGCGGCGATGATAAAGGTTCCAGCCTCGATGCGGTCGGGAATGATGCGGTGGCGGGCGCCGCTCAGCTTGTCAACGCCGTGCACCCGGATGGTGCGAGTGCCTGCGCCTTCGATGCGTGCGCCCATTTTCGAAAGCAAAGCCGCGAGATCGACGACCTCTGGTTCGCAGGCGCAGTTTTCCAGAACGGTCTCCCCTTCGGCGAGTGTGGCGGCCATGAGGAGGTCTTCCGTGCCGGTTACGGTGATCTTCTCGAAAATAATTCTTGCCCCTTTGAGGCGCTCTGCACGCGCCTCGATGTAGCCGTGTTCCTGCGTGATGTGCGCTCCTAGTTTCTCCAGCCCTTTAATGTGCAGGTCGATGGGACGCGCACCAATCGCGCAGCCGCCAGGTAGGGAAACTCGAGCGTGGTGCATGCGTGCGACCAGGGGACCCAGTACGAGAGTGGAGGCACGCATCGTCTTGACCAGCTCGTAGGAAGCCTCCTCGTTGACGAGGTTTTTGCAGCAGATGGTCGTGCGATGTTGGGCCCGTCCGTATCCGAGTTCCACCTCGGCTCCCATGGTTGTGAGCAGATTGCGCTCGGTGACGATGTCGCGGACTTGCGGAATGTTCTCGAGGATGACTGGTTCTTCTGTCAGCAAAGCTGCCGCCATAGCCGGAAGGGCCGCGTTCTTTGCGCCGCTGATGCGGACCTTGCCGACCAATGGACTGCCGCCGCGAATGACGAGTTTGTCCATGGAGAGAGGGTACCGGGAATATTGTAAGGGGAATGGGCGAGCGAGTAGCAACCTAGCAATTAGCGGTCAGCTCTTTGCTCTTCGCTCTTGGCAACTCCATGCAAAGGCTCTTCAAAGCCAGTCTCACAAATCGGTGATCCTTATCTCCGCTCGGAAAATACGTGGGTTGCTATTGAAATGATGGGGGCGACGAGCAGGCCTTGATTGTTACCCTGACAATGAAAAGCGGCCAGGGCAGTTTGAGTCCGGCCGTCGACTGCGGCAGGAAATCGGTGGAAAAATGCCATGGATGAGTAGCCGTGGTTTCGCATTGAGAATCGTCCAAACTAGTCGAGAGCTTCGACGATGGCATCGTGGACGAGGGGTCGAATGTGCTTGATGGCCTGAGAGGTTCGGTCCGGCCAGGTGCGATTGGTGAGGAGCGTAACGCTGAGTTGGCGATCGGGATCGATCCAGAGCGAAGTCCCGGTGTAGCCGAGATGCCCGAAGGAGCGCGGAGAGAAATAGCGACCAGAAGAGGATGGGTGGGAAGGCGTGTCCCAGCCGAGAGCGCGAAAGGTGCCCGCGGGCAAGTCCTGCCGCCGGCTGAAGAGTTCAATGGTGCCAGGTTTCAGCATTGGTGCCCCGCCGCGCAGCATGCATTCCGCCAAGCAGGCGACCTCTGCGGCGGGAGCGAAGACGCCAGCGTGACCAGCGATGCCGCCCATCACGGAGGCATTCTCGTCATTGACCTCCCCTTGGATGATACGGTGGCGAAAAGTGCGGTCGTCCTCAGTGGGCGGGATGCTTTCCCGTTGCCAGGGTGGCGGGTTGAAGCAGGTATGAGTCATGCCCAGGGGGGTGAAGATTTCGTTTTGCGCGAAGACCTCGAGCGGAGTAAGGGCGAGGCGCGCCAGTACTTCGCCGAGCAGGATGAAGCCTATGTCACTGTAGTCGGTTTTGCTGCCAGGCCGAGCAACGAGTGGTGTTGAGCACGCGGCGTGTAGGAGTTCTTCGCGCGTGCGAGCTATTTCGAAGAGCTTGAGGTAAGCAGGAAGTCCGCTGGAGTGAGCGAGCAGCATGCGGATGGTGACGGCCCTGCGATCGGTGTTGTGGCCGAATTCGGGCAGAGCTGAAGTGACTGGCGCGTCGAGGTCGAGCACGCCTCGCTCGTATAGCAACATGGCCATTGCGGTGGTGGCGACGACCTTCGTAATGGAGGCCAGATCGAAGATGGTGTCGGCCTGGACGGCTGGGGAGTCCGGATCATAGCTAAAGCGGCCGAAAGCGGCGGAGGCAACGTGAGCTCCGCGGTAGGTTACGGCAAGGGAAGCGCCGGGGAACATGCGTTGCGCGATGGCATCACGGATGATGGCGAATGCTCGGGCGAGACGAATTTCTTGGTCATTAAATTGGAATCGGGTGGTCACGGGAGCGGCAACTTATAATAGCGTGCTCATTAAAGTCCCACCCTGTCGTCCGCCAAGGCGGACGATAGGGGTGGCACATCCGAACTTACATTGGAAGTCTGGTACAGCGAATTCTCGAAAGGGCTCTTTGCTTTGATGCGCAACGCTCGGTACCTCGCCTGGACGGCGGCCGCCATCCTCATCCTTAGCTCTATCACAAGTAACGCACAGACGAGTCTGCCGGGAGGGGCCGCGTCGCAGGGTCCGGCCCCTCTGGCAATCGACCTGAATACCTATCTGGAACGTCTGGCACCAGTTGATGCCATCGTCATGAATGCCATCACGCAGGGGCAGATACCGGGGGCGGTGGTTCTGATCGGGCATCAGGAAAAAGTGATTTACCGAAAAGCGTTCGGGAGTCGCTCACTGGAGCCGACTATGGAGCCGATGACCGTGGACACGGTTTTCGATATGGCTTCGTTGACCAAGGTCATTGCGACTACCGGTAGCATCATGCGAATGGTGCAGTTGGGACAGATCAAGCTGAACGACACGGTGGCGCGCTACATTCCAGAGTTTGCCCAGAACGGAAAGCAGGAGATCACGATACGACAGTTGCTGACACATTACTCCGGATTGCGGCCTGATCTCGATCTGAAGCCCGAATGGACGAGTCAATTGGAGGCGTTTCGCCTAGTAAATCTGGAGAAACCGGTATATCCGCCAGGCTCGACTTTTCTGTATAGCGACGTCAATTTCATTGTGCTCGGCGAGCTGGTGCAGAAGCTGAGCAACATGACGTTGAACCGCTACGCTGAAACATTCATTTTCGCGCCGCTGGGCATGACGAATAGCCGCTTCTTGCCCCCCCAGTCATGGTTTCTTCGTATTGCACCGACACAGAAAGACGAGCGTTCAGGATTGATGTTGCGCGGCATCGTGCACGACCCTGCGGCGCGAAACATGGGTGGAGTGGCGGGGCACGCAGGATTGTTCTCGACCGCCGATGATACGGCGAGGTTCGCGCAGGCGCTGCTGAACGGCGGTGCGCCGGTGTGGTCTCGGCTGACGGTGGAGAAGATGATCACACCGCAGCAGCCTCCCAACATGACTGTGCTACGCGGATTGGGGTGGGATATCGATTCACCGTTTTCTTCGAATCGCGGGGAACTGCTGCCTGTCGGGTCGTTCGGACATACAGGATTTACCGGGACCTCGCTGTGGATCGATCCGATCACCGACACTTACATCGTGATTCTGACCAACGCGGTGCATGTGAAGAACGGCAGCGCCATAACTCTGCGGACGGAAGTGGCGACGGCGGTGGCCGCAGCCCTGCAACTGAATGTGTCGGAAGAGCAGAAAGTTCGGCTGTCGCGGATAACGGGGTATAACGAAGCGCTGATGGCGGCGCGCCGCATTACCGTGCGGAATGGGGAAGTAAAGACGGGCATAGATGTGCTGGAGGAGAGGAATTTCGATTTGCTGAAGGTGCCAGGCGTTTCCCGACCGCGCGTAGGGCTGATTACGAATCAAACCGGCGTGGACGGCGAAGGCCACCGAACGATCGATGTGCTGGCACAGACGCAGCAGGTAAGACTGGCTGCGATTTTCAGTCCCGAGCATGGCATTCAGGGCACGGCCGACAATGCAGATGTGGAGAGCGGGAAAGACTCAACAACGCTCGTACCGATTTACGGCGTTTATGGCGAAACCGATGCCCAGCGCCGTCCCACAGCCGAGCAACTGAGAAATCTTGACCTGCTGGTGTTCGATATTCAGGATGCCGGCGTGCGCTTTTTCACATACGAGACGACTTTGGGATACTTTCTGGAAGCGGCGTCAAAGGCGGACAAGCCGATTGTTGTGCTGGATCGTCCCAATCCGCTGAATGGGGCATATGTCCAGGGCCCGGTATCTGACGGTTTGCTGGAGAGTTTCACGAACTATCACAGCGAACCCATCCGACATGGCATGACTGTGGGAGAGCTGGCGAAGATGTTCAACGCTGAGCGCAAGATTGGCGCGAACCTCACGGTCGTGCCCATGAAAGGCTGGATGCGCGGTGACTGGTTCGATTCGACGGGGTTGCAGTGGGTTAATCCATCACCCAACTTGCGTAGTTTGATGAATGCAACTCCGTATTGCGGTGTGGAGCTGTTGCAGTACACCAACGTATCGGTTGGACGAGGCACCGATACTCCATTCGAATGGATCGGGGCACCGTGGATCAAGCCGAAGCAGCTGGCAGCGTATTTGAACGCGCGGCTGATCTCCGGGGTTCGATTCGTGCCGGTGGAATTCACGCCGACGGCAGCGACGAATGCTGGGAAGCGTTGCGGGGGAGTCCAGATCGTCGTAGTGAACCGGGAGATACTTGACGCGCCGGAAATGGGGATGGAACTGATCTCGGCACTTCATAAGCTCTATCCGACGGATTTCGAAATGAGCAAGGTCAATACGTTGTTGGCGAACCAGGCAGCGTTTCAGCAACTGCAAGCGGGAGTCGATCCTCGGCGAATTGCCGATGACTGGCGTGATGGGGTGGAGAAATTTATGCAGGTAAGGGCGAAGTATCTGGTCTACCAAGAAAAGTAACGGTTTCGCAGAGAACGCGAAACGATGGGGCACCCACATTCTGTCACTGGTTATTGCTGCCGGAGCTTAGAGCCTTCGAGGGTGAGTTCGCGCTCCAGGATCATCTCCACGGAAGCGCCGGTATCGAGTTGAATTTCGGGACCGCGAGTGAGCAGCACCGTGGCCAATCCAAGCGCACCCCCGGAGGCCGCGCCAATTCCGGCTCCTTTGCCGCTTCCGGCGATGGCTCCGATGCCCGCACCTGCCGCGGTGGTGCGTGCGATCGTGGCGGCATCTTTGCCTTTGCTGGAGTCGCCCTGAACGGTGCCTTCTGTGCCTTTGGTGCTGACGCTCTGTGAGCCGGGAACTCCTTCCACCGTGGCAGGAATCACTACCGTATAGCCATTGGGAAAGATCATCGAGGTGAAGCTCATCTGCAATTCAGCGCGGCCCTTCACGCGTCCGGGACGAACTACGCGCCGTACCACGCCTTGCACATAGGTTCCGGCGGGAATCAGAATGCGATTGTTCTGCGTGACCGGGAATGCAGTTTGGGCATACACCGGATCGCCTTCTTTAGCTGTCTTTGACGTGATGCCCTGGGTCAGGGTCAGCGGGATCTTCGTGCCGGAGGGCAGGTTGTAGTCGCCACTCGCGTCTACATTCGACTGCTGCTGGGGAGTTTGATTGTGCGGGACCAGATGAGGCTGATCCTGGGCGAGGAGTGGAATCGCTAAGGCGAGAAGTGCTAATGATTGGAGGACGTGCCGCATAAGTCTCGTGAATGAGTCTATCCTCTCAAACGCCTGGTTTCGAAGAAAGTCGCGGAGGGAGGAGCAATCCCACAATTGGCAGAGGAGGGCAATTGTCTCTGTGTCACTTCAGGTTGTACATCGCGTTGAGGTGGGAGGTGACGGTGACCTTCTGCGTGCCAAAGTCTTCGCTGGGCGCCGGGCCGGTGTCCGGTGCTTTGGCGGCCATAGGAGCCGCCCTCATCAAGGGCATGGGTCGAGGCTGTTCGAACGTGTCCACTGCGGCGTACGACAGTTCGCCCAGGCTACGACCGCTGGCTTTGGGCAACGGCGCCCGCCTCATCGTGCGCGCGGCGGAGGGCGTCTTCCACGGCCTTAATTTTTGCCGCGTCCATGTCGTCGAGAATGTAGATCAGCGATTGATTGCCGATGACATCCATGTCGGCCAGGCCTTGTGTGATGGGGCCGACTTTGGAAAAATCCCTCAGCTTGATTGTGATATTTGTTTCAACGCGGTAGCCGACCAGCTTGCGCTTGGGATTCTTGTAATCGTACACGGGATTGACCGAGAACATTCCCACCTCGGCCTGCTTGGGATCGACGCCGTTAGTGCGGAGAAGCTGGCGGAGCTGTTCAGCGGCCTTCGTTGCCTTTGCGTTGGCAGCTTGCAGATTATCTTCCTGCGCCGAGATGTTGAACTGCATCAGGGCAGTGTCGGGCTCGGCCTCGTACTTACCGTCGGCAGCTACCCAAATCGTGTTAGGAATCGGCGCAAAGGTGGGGTCTTGCGCGAGCACTGCGACGGGGGCAGCAACCAGGAGGACACTCATTGCAACGGATGCAAACCAGCCAAGTGGCTTCATGAGTTTGTCGAATGCTGAACGCGTTTTACGGGAGTCTGTGCGATAGCCCGGGTACGACCTTCATGATGTCGTTATAAATGACGACCACGGCAAACAGTACCAGGAACACGAAAGCCGTTTGGTAGATACGCTCCTTGATGCGAACGCTGATTTCGCGGCGTAGCAGCCCTTCGATAATCAACATAAGAATCAACCCGCCATCCAGGATCGGAATCGGCAGCAGGTTGAAAATGCCGAGGTTCAGGCTGATGCCTGCCATCAAAGCGAGAATGGGTGTTAATCCCGGCTGGCGCGCGGCTTCGCCGGAGGCGCGCGCAATGCCGATAGGCCCTTCCATCTGCTTGATGGAAGCCTCGCGGCGAACCATCTTGCGCACTAAATCAACGATGAGCAGCGAGTACTTTTTGTTCTGGTCGACGGACTTATCGAGCGCCGCCACAAAGGGTAGCTTGCTGACGGTCACGGGCTCGGATTGGAAGCCCAGGCGGTAGCGCTTCTGTCCGCCGTCGCTGGTCATGACCGGAGCGGCCGAGAATTTCAACTCCTGACCACTGCGTAAAACAGTCAGCTCAACCGGCTTGTCGCCATTCTGCTGCAGGTAGCGGATCACCGCCATGAGCGAGTGCACCGAGGTGCCATTCAACGCAACGATCTGATCACCGACGCGCATTCCCGCCTGGGCGGCGGGCATTTGCGGCTCGAGCTGAGTGACGATGATGGGCTCATCGGGCACCCAGCCGATGGCGCGCAACTGCTCGGGTTCGGACCAATCGGAAGAAGGAGGGATCTGCTTTTCAAGCACTTCGTCGCCGCGTTGTACAGCGACATCCAGGGGTTTGCTGGTTTGGATCGCGGACTTCAGGATGACATCTTCCCACAGCGGATTTTGCCAGCCATCGATGCGAACAATGCGGTCACCGGCCTGAATGCCTGCTTTCTGGGCAGGAGAGTTCTCCGCCACCCATCCAATCAGGGCGGGCTGGTCCAGGTAGACCGGATGCTCATAATGCACCATGTTTACGCCGGTGAGCAGGCCGATGGCCAGCAGAATGTTCATAGCAGGACCGGCGGCGGCGATAACGAAGCGCTGCCAGCGGGGGTGGGATGTGAACTCGTCGGGTGCGCCAGTGTGGGATTCCAGTGGGTTCTCACCGGCCATCTTGACGTAGCCGCCAAGCGGCAAAGCGCTGATGCGGTAGTCGGTATCACCGCGGCGGAAGCCGACCAGGCGCTTGCCGAAGCCGATGGAAAAAACATCGACCCGTACGCCGAACAGTTTCGCGGCAGCATAATGGCCTAACTCGTGCACCAGGATCATGATCCCAAGCACAATGGCCATCGATACCACCGCAATCAAAAATGATTCCATAAAGCCTTTACTCTCGCGACCTAACGGTGCCTGCCTGCCGTGTGACTTAAGCTGCTACCCACGCCGCGCCCCACCTCGCCCAGCCTGTGCCGAGTACGTCGGCGCGCGTCGGCGTCCATTTCTAATACCTGTTCTATAGATTCGGGTTTCTCAGCAGGCGTTTCACGAACTACAGCTTCAATTGTAGACGGAATGTCGTCAAATCCCAGCGCCCCGTCCAGAAAGGCCGCCACGGTGACTTCGTCGGCGGCGTTGAGGGCGATGGTCTTGGCGCCTCCTGCTTCGACTGCCTCGTAAGCCAAACGTAAGCAAGGAAATTTGTCCATGTCGGGGGGACGGAAATCGAGCTGGCGGAGTCCGGAAACCGGAAAACGCAGGCTGGAAGCGATTCGCTCGGGATAGGTGAGGGCATACAGGATGGGTAATTGCATGTCGGTTACGGAGAGTTGCGCCAGCAGGCTGCCGTCGACGAACTCGACCATGGAGTGCACCGTGCTTTGCGGATGCACCAGTACGCTGACCTGGCTTGCAGGCATGTCGAACAGGCGGCAGGCCTCGATGATCTCGAACCCTTTATTCATCATTGTGGCCGAATCGATGGTGATGCGCTTGCCCATCTTCCAAGTCGGGTGGCTCAGCGCCTGCTCTACCGTGATGTGGGCAAAATGGCGTTTCGGCATGTCGAGGAAGGGGCCACCCGAGGCGGTGAGCCAGATCCGGTGTACTTCGTGGCGTCGTCCTCCGCGCAGGCATTGGTGAATTGCATTGTGCTCGGAATCAATCGGGAGGAGAGGCTTCGCTTGCTTGTGCGCCTCGGCAACGATGAGGTCCCCGGCTGTGACCAGGCACTCTTTGTTGGCTAGCCCCACAGTCTTGCCGGCTTTTACGGCTGCGTAGGTAGCTTCGAGTCCGGCAACACCGACGATGGCGCTGACCACGAAGTCCGCTTCGGGATGAGTGGCAACCTTCACCGTTCCGGGCGAACCGTAGGTGACCTCGATGGAATTTTTCAGGCCAACCTTTCTCAGCTTGTCCTGTAGATGGGCGGCGGATTCGGCCGAGGCCATCGACACAATCTTGGGATGCCAGCGCCGCGCCTGCTCAAACGCGAGATCGACGTTGCCCCCAGCGGCGAGACTGGTGACCGAGAAACGGTCAGCAAAGGCCTCGACAATCTGCAGCGTGCTTTTGCCGATGGAGCCGGTTGAGCCGAGGATGGCAATGCGCTTCATGGGTGCTCGGTTAATGGTATCGCACGCTTGCCGGTCACAATTGGGCAAAATACGGGCCGAAACCGGTTGGGTAGAAAATCATCCCTACGGGTAGGGCAAAAAGCAGCGCATCGATCCGATCCAGGACTCCACCATGTCCTGGCAGCAGAGTACCCGAGTCTTTGACGCCGGCTCCGCGCTTCAAGGCAGATTCCACCAAGTCGCCCATTTGGGCCGCAATGTTCACACAGAGTGCAAAAGGCGCTACCAGCCGCAATGGAGGCGCTTTCGGCAGTGCTGTCCACAAAACCGAGGATTTTATAGTTATGAGCTGCGCGCTTCTAAAGGAAGACGCGATTTCTGGCAGGTAATGAAACAACAGCCAACCAACCAGCACGGCGCTTATCATCGAAGCAACCGCGCCTTCCCAGGACTTGCCGGGACTCAGGCGGGGCGCCAGCTTGTGCCGTCCTACAGCGCGACCGACATAAAATGCGGCGATGTCGCCGGACCACACAAGGATCATCAGGAACAGCAGATATAGCGCCTTGATTCCGGACTGCAACAATGGAAGCACGCCGAGTGTAAATCCCACGTAGGGAAGCAGCATGTAGGAAACAGCGGCATCCGGCAGCGCCTGCGAAAGCGGCTCTCGACGCAAACTAACGAGCAGGTAGATAAGCGGCGCAAGTACAGTTACTAAAGGCAAGCCCCAGAACAGCAACAGTAAGCCAGCCTGATAGCCAATGCCGAAAACCCCCGGCGGCGAGGGCTGGCTTGTAAGTCGCGCAAGCGAGTAAGAAACGCAGAACACAAGTGTCAGCAGAATGTAGCTGGTGGCATGAAAGGGGCCGAAACCTTGCTTCTCGACCATGTGCAGGTATTCCTGTGCTGCCAACAGGGCAACCCCGAAGACCAGCAGTAGGAACAGCCAGAGCGGTGCCTTGAACACTGCCAGGATGACGAGAGGAATGAGAACGGCGGCCGTCAGGACGCGTTTCACGAAGGAAGCCCGTCGCCGATCAGTCCGCCAAAGCGGCGTTCGCGCTTCTGGAAGGCCTCGATGGCTTCCAGCAATTCCCAGCCGCGAAAATCGGGCCACAGGGTGTTGGTCACCAAGATTTCGGCGTAGGCTGCCTGCCAAAGCAGAAAGTTGCTAAGGCGCATCTCGCCGCTGGTGCGAATGAGCAGGTCGAGTTCCGGGAGGCCGCGGGTATAAAGGTGCTGCGAAATGGTCTTCTCATCCACCTTGAGGTGATCCAGACCGCCATTGCGTGAAGCCTCACGCGCAAGCGCGCTGAAGCAATCCACCATTTCGGTGCGGGCGCTGTAGTTCAGCGCCAGCGTTAGCACCATGCCCGTATTGTTCTCAGTGGTCTCGCGCGCCCACGACATGCGCTCCTGCACTTCCTGCGGGAGTTCGTGCTGGCGGCCGATGTACTGCAACTTGATGTTGTTTTTCATCATCGTGGGCAGCTCAAGCTTCAGATAGCGGCGCAGCAGGTTCATCAAGTAGCTGATCTCGCCCTTGGGACGCTTCCAGTTCTCTGCCGAGAAAGAGTACAGAGTAAGCGCAGGTATGCCGATGCGAGCCGCGGTTTCGATAGTGGAACGTACGGCAGCCACGCCCGCGCGGTGTCCGGCAACACGCGGCAGATGGCGGCGCTTGGCCCAGCGGCCATTACCGTCCATGATGATGGCAACGTGATGTGGAAGCCGTTCCGGATCGAGGCGGAGGAAGATCTCGGCCTCTTTGCGGTTCAGCCCGGCGGGCACCGTCGTGCGCAACTCGGAATCCTCGTAACTTATTGAAAATACCATAAGATAAGCATCTTTGTAAAAGGTGATCAGAGACCTAAAGGCCGGGCCGACAAGGTTCCGGAATCTCTGTAGGAAATTGACCGATAAGTATCAGATCATTCTATGAGAAGTACTTTGTAACACAAAGTACTCCTTGTCAAGGTCATTCATTTCGTACCGACAAACAGCCGTGGCGATGAACGCGTTGCTTACTTCGGTTGCAGCTTCTCTGCACGCCAGCGAAGAACCTCAACCGCGTAGATCGAGGCGTCCGGCGCAAGCGCGATTTGATGCGGACCGAAGTGAGGTCCCTGGCTGGGTGGCGGGCCGACCAAGCGGGCCAGCACTTTGCCCTGAAGGTCAATCTTTAAGATTTGGCCCGCTTCTGCATCTGACATGTAAAGGACATGATCCGTGCCGAGCACCAGGCTGTAGGGATGGCCAAGCTTCCATTGCTGCAAATACTTCCCATTTGTATCGAAGACTTGAATGCGGGCATTTTCTCGATCGCCAACATAGACCAGATCGCCGTTGATCACGATGGTGTGCGGCAAGTCGAATTGTCCCGGACCGTTGCCCTTCATTCCCCAGCCGAGCAAGGGGTTGCCATACTTATCGAACTTCACCACCCGCGAATTGCCGTAACCATCCGTGACGTATATGTTTCCTTCGCGGTCCCACGCGACATCAGTCGGCTGATTGAAATGCAGGACGTCATCCCCGGGAATCCGCATTCGGCCCAATGCGAGCAGCACTTTGCCATTGGGGCTGAGTTTTAGGATCACATGCGAGCCGACATCGGTGGTCCAGATATTGTCATCTGGATCGACGCGAACCATGTGCGCGGTTACAAAGAGGTCGTCGGCGATACTCCGAAGGAACTGGCCTGAGGAATCGAATTCCATCAGCGGATGCTTGCCGCGATGAAAAATGTAAACGTGGCCCTTGGAGTTCACCGCAACGCCCGCAGGTTCGACCAAGTGCTCTTCGGGGGGCAACTGGAAGAAATCGGTGATTGCACGGTAATTCAGCGTCGCGACTGATTCAGGGATCTGAGCGCAGGCAAGACTTGGCAGGAAACAGAACCACAGGATCGCAGCGATATGATGCAGAATGCAGCGAGTCATAAAGCACCCCTGCGTATGCGCCATTCTATTATCACATCGCCGTTTTGATACCGGCTTTACTAGCCACTACTTCATGGGAAACGACATAAGCAAGCCGCACGCCATGGCCAACCGCATAAGAAACCAGATTTAATACGGAAAAGCTCGATTCGGCCGAACCAAAGGACAACAAGAGCCATCCACCCCTACATGCCGACTTGCCATGCGGTGAGGGAGAAGAAGTGTACTTTGAGAGCACGTCGACAGATGGGCAATCGGGTCTTTCATCGTCTGCGGCGCAGGACGAAATGTCGAGCCCGACCAACGCCCATGATTTCTCACAATGGAGCATGAAGCTGACAGACCGCGCCATTTTATCCAATGCCAATGCTCAACTTCTGGGCATAGAAAAGCCGAGACCAGGGTCTCGGCGTTTTCCGGTCGGCATTGGTTCACACGGTTCGTTTCCCAGGTTAGCGACCAAAGACCGGGCGCGAAGCCGGGGCACGAAAACCGCGCAGGGTGGAGGACACCGGCGGAGCCTTCAGCTCCGCCTCGCGCTGCACGTCACCGCTGAAATACAACGCGAAACTTGAGAACCTTGGGTGGCCCGGGCTTCTGTCTTCCGTTGCCGCTAACCTGGCGTCGAA
>DASRAA010000081.1:0-42540 GCA_035638375.1 Binatia bacterium
GCAGCGTTCCTTTAGGTGTTCCAGCTGTCAGAAACGAGAGGAACATTTGACGGTTCACAATTGCAGGAGGATTTCGTATCTTTAGGATTCATCCGAATCGGAGGACGGCATGATTCACGTCATCATTCGTCACAAGGTCGCTGATTACGGCCGCTGGAAAGAAGCCTTCGATGCGCACCTGAACGCGCGAAAGGCTGGAGGAGAAATGGGGCATCGTCTGCTTTTGTCGGTCGATGACCCGCGCGACGTCACGGTCGTACTGGATTGGGATGGGTTGGACCGAGCGCGACGTTTTGCAAGCTCCGACGACCTGAAGCAGACGATGCAGAAGGCCGGAGTGCTCGGCGAGCCGGAGATCCGCTTCCTTGAGGATGCTTTCACGGTGAGACGTTCGTCTGCGGACTGACGGCGGCGCCCGCTGCAATAAAAAATACTTGACACGTCGCCACGAAATGCGGTTTGCGGCTTACAGAAATGAAGGACCCTGATGGTCACTTCATGGTGTGATCAGGCAGCCGGCGAAAGTCGTGGAAAACCAGCACTGGGTGCGGCATTCGCGAGATAGCGTATCCTGTCAAGACTTTTCGTAGAAAAGTTTTTCGACATCGTCTGGTATCTTGATCAACGCCGTTGACAAAGCAAGCCGGACAAATACAATTACCGCCAACTTCCATAACCGATCAGAGCAAGATTGTGAGCGATACCATTTCTGCGAGCGACGTTCTTCTTCAAGCTGATTTTCCCGATCTTCAACTGTATGCCAGCGGCAAAGTGCGCGACATTTATAAAGCCGACGCGAACCATCTTTTGTTTGTCGCCACCGATCGAATCTCCGCCTTTGATTATGTGCTGGCGACCGGCATCCCACAGAAGGGCCGGGTACTGACCCAGCTATCGCTGTTCTGGTTTGATTTCCTTAGCGATATCGTGCCCAATCATCTGGCGACGGCCGACATGAATAAGTATCCCCCGGAGCTGCAGAAGTATGCCGATCAATTGCGTGGCCGTTCCATGCTCGTGGTCGCCGCGGACATGGTGACCATCGAGTGCGTCGTGCGCGGATACATCTCCGGTTCCGGATGGAAGGAATACACCAAGACCGGATCCGTCTGCGGCATCAAGTTGCCGGCCGGACTTCGGGAGTCCGACAAGCTGCCGGAACCGATCTTCACTCCGGCAACGAAGGCCATCAGCGGGCACGATGAGAACATTTCGTTCGAGCGAATGGTGGAACTGGCCGGCGGAGAACTCAGCGAAAAGCTGCGCGATCTGAGCATTCACATCTACAAACGGGCAGCTGACTACGCGGAAACGCGCGGCATCATCATCGCTGACACGAAATTTGAGTTTGGTCATACCGCGAAGGGACTGGTCCTGGCTGACGAAGTGCTGACACCGGATTCGTCACGTTTCTGGCCTATGGACAAATATCATCCGGGCGGTCCCCAGGAATCGTTTGACAAGCAGTATGTGCGCGACTATCTGGAGTCAATCCACTGGGACAAGCAGCCGCCCGCTCCGGGGCTGCCGCCGGAGGTCGCGACGAAAACGAGCGAGAAATACATCGAGGCTTACACGCAGTTGACGGGGCATCCGCTGCCGGTCTGAGGAGATCGCTGAGATGCTAGGGCTCTCGTTCCTCGACTGGATGATTCTGCTTGTGATCCTGGTCAATGTTCTCGGTGCGATTGGGCAAGGATTCTTCTACGAATTGTTTTCCTTCGCGGGAGCAATCCTGGGTTACCTAATCGCGGCATGGCAGTACCCGCGGGTCGCAGCGTTTTACGCCCATTATGTGAATTCGCAGTGGGCGGCGGACATCGCGGGGTTCTTTACGCTTTTTCTCATCGTTGTACTGTTGGGGAGTGCCGCCGGAAAGACTGCCCGATGGGCAGTGGACGAAGTTGGGCTGCGCTGGTTCGATCGCCTGCTGGGCGGGGTGTTCGGATTCCTCAAGGGCGTCGTGATTTGCACCGTCATTGTAATTGGGTTGGCGGCTTTTAGTCCGACAAGTCCGTGGATCCGGGAATCGCGGATTGCGCCTTTCATGCTGGCGACCGGACGCACCTTGATCTGGGCGGCTCCGGCGGAACTGCGGCAACGCTTCCGTGACGGATGGAATTTGTTGCGCACCGTGCCGGAACATATCCAACACACTGGCGATACGAATAACAAATGACGAGCCGGGTGTTCAGTACGCACTGGAAGCCAAGAGAGGCGCTGTGAAAGACCAATTGGAAGCACTCATTCTTCAAATGCATAAGAGCGGCATTCTTTATTCGGAAGCAGTACGCGAGTTCAAGAAGAAGTTCATTCTGACCGTGCTTCAGGAGAACAAGGGCAATCAATGTAAGGCGGCACGGCAGCTGGGCATGCACCGTAATACACTGAGCCGGACGATTACGGAACTGAATCTCGACGTGCGGGCGTTTCGGCCGGGAGCACGTCGTCCGCCCCGTAGCGTAAGGCCCTCTTCCTACGACAAGCGCTCGGCGAGATAGCGCTGCTGCATTCCCCTGCATTAATAACCATCGCAGAAAACAAGATCGGGAGCCGAGCGGCTCCCGATTCGTTTTGTTTGTAAACCGCTGTCTATTGCGACTTTTTCGCCGGAGCTTTGTGCGCCGGGGCTGCAGGGGTCGCTCCTATCGGCTTCCCAGTCTTGTCCAGCAGCACACCCTCGGTCATGGTCATCATGAAGGGATTCGGGGTGTAGCTCGACACGGTTCCCTCCATAGCAATCTGCGCACCGGGTTGAGGAACAAGCTTGGCAGGAAGCGGCTTTTCCATCGTGAGCGTGATATCGGCTTTCTTGTCGTCGATGTCGTCAGCGCTGCCAGCGAGGGTCAGCTTTGTAGGAGAGGCGGTAATGACATTTGCCGCCAACTTTATCGACTTGTCCTTGATGGTGTTGAAGACTGTATCGGCGGCCTGAGTGTTACCCGACGAGAGCACCAATTGCCATTCTGCGAAGCTCATCTGCTTGGGATCTTTATTCTTTACCAGATCGGCAGCCTGCTCGGCCGGTGAAGGCGGAGGCGGTGCGGCGGCAACGGTGAATCCAGAGGGAGGCATTACACTCGTCGAACCCTGCGCCTGCTTGACCAGGTCGGCCCAGCCGTCTTCACCACCGTGATAGCGGACGTACTTCTTGCGGGCATAGTCAAGAATCTGCTGCTGACCGGGACCCTGCGCCATTTGCGCAGCCTTGATCGCAAACCAGAATCCCTCCGGGTTGATCGGCTTGGCTTCCAAATCGGCCTGAGCGAGAGGGTAAATATCGGCAATGGTCGGCTGGCTTTCGTGACCGATCGCGTCTTTGAAGTCTTTCGCGGCAGTGGCGTTGTCCTTCTTCTGAAGTGCTACGAATCCCAGGCCGCCCTCGAAAATCGCGGCCAGTTCGTTATGCATCTTGTTGAAGTCAGCGTCGCTCATGCCCTCGGGCTTGGTCATGTTCGGAAGGGCGGCTTCACCTTTGGTCGCGTACTGCTGAATGAGATCCAGATTCTGCTGCAGATTCTGCGCATTAATGGAAGCCCGGTAGGTGTAGGTCAGAATGGCCAAAGCCTTCACATTATTGGGGTCTGCCTGGACCAGCCGGGTTGCGGCATCAATCATCTTTTGCCCGTTTCCGGCCTGCTGGTAGGCCGCCATGAGTGCCTCCAAAGCATCGTTTTTCATGACGCTGTTGGGATACGTCTGAAGAAACGCCTCCAAGCCCTGGGCTTTGGCGTTTGGGTCCTGCTGCTGGATCGCGTTCACATATGCGTTGTATTCGGCGGGGTCCTTAATCTGCGGCTTTTGTGCAGCGGGCGCGGCTTGAGCGGGCGCGGCTTGAGCGGCCAGTTGCTGGACGGCAGCTCCTGAGAGGGTACAGACCAGCAATATCGCAACTAACGACTTCTTCATTCGCTTGGCTCCTTAGAGTCTTGGGAAACCGAGACGCTCGTCCAGCCACTATCCCCGGTCGCGCGTTGATTCAGCACCTGACGCATCTTTGAATCCGTCGACATGCCCCTCCCTTGTCCGCAACCCGCGAAATGCGGGGAGATTGTCGCGAGAGTGCGGAGAGGGGGATTATAAGTAGGCGTCCTCACTTAGGCAAGCTACTTACATACTTACGCATTCGGTGTTCGTTGGTGCTCCCGAACGGGTCCCGATTGAGGAATTATAAACGCCAGCAAGTGGAACGCGAACTGACTTCCTTTTGAGGAGCCCTACAGACATGTTTAACCCGACACCCCTGGCTGAAAAAGTCGCCGTAGTTACAGGTGGCACCCGCGGAATTGGCCGCGCCATTGCTGCCACTTTGCTCGATCTGGGTGCCCGCGTCGTGATTACCGGTAGGAGAGCCGATCTGGCAAAGGCAGCCGCGAGGCATCTCCGTCCTGATCCGCTGAAATGCGAGGGGGCCGGGTGTGATGTCGGCGTATTGGCGAGCGTGGCCGCATTCGGGGCCCATTTTCGCGAGAGCTATGAAAGGCTCGACATCCTGGTCAACAATGCCGGAATCGGGAGCACTCCTCGCCTGCTGCATGAGCTGGAACCGGATACCTGGAACCGGATCTTTAGCACGAACGTGCGCGGCGTCTTCTACATGATGCGGGAGTTCGTACCCCTCATGATGGCTGTAGGCGGCGGGCACATCGTCAATATCTCTTCCCTGGCTGGAAAGAATCCCTTGCCCAGGGGTGCGGCGTATTCGTCCTCGAAGTGGGCATTGAACGGTCTGAGCTACTCGGTTGCCGAGGAACTGCGACAATACAACATTCGCGTAAGCGTTGTGTGTCCCGGCTCGGTCGATACCGAGTTCAGCTCTCACCCTGGAAAAGCTCCGGAAAAGATGCTCTTACCTGAGGACATCGCCCACGTGGTCGCAATGCTGGTCACCCAAAGACCCCAATCGTTCGTGAGCGAAGTGCTGCTGCGACCCACTCAGAAGCCATAACCTGTATTACAATCTTTGGAGGTTAGGAGGGGATATGAGTGAAATAGAACGCATTCTCGATCAATACGACCGCGCGATGAATGGAGAAGCTTGGCATGGCGACAATGTTTGGAGCATTCTTTCCGCGGTTGAGCCGCAACAGGCTTTCGAACGGCCGCTTGCTCATACGCACACGATTTGGGAGCTGGTCGGCCACATGAAATTCTGGGAGACGGAAGTGCGCCGGCGGCTGGAAAGAGTTGCGTCGGAACCGGACGAGCGGCTGAACTTTCCCGCCATGCCTGAGGCCTGCGGGGAAAATTGGGAAACAGTGCTCCAGGAGTTTCGAGCCTCCAACGAGGGCTTTCGCGCAGCTGTGGCGGCACTTGACGAGGCACGGCTTCAACAACCACTTTCGGCGCCCGACAAATCCGTGTACGTCGAGGTCCACGGAGTGATTCAGCACAACCTTTACCATGCCGGACAGATCGCCCTTTTGCATAAGAATTTGGCGAGCGGTAAGGTGCCGGCTGGTTTGTAATTCACCATATCGGGTGCTACCATCCGGAGTTGGTGTAGTTATCAGCAAGGAGGCATTATGGCGGACCGTGATGGCAGCGGCATTTTGTGGTTCTTGGCAGGCTTAGGCATCGGAGCTGCGGTAGGCATTCTGTATGCTCCGCGTACAGGTGAGGAGACACGCCAGCAGATTCGGGAAGCCGCCGAGCAGGGCCGCGATGTAGTAAAGGAGCGCGCTCGCCAGGCGCGTGAGCAGGCGGGAACCTGGGCTGACAAAGGCAGAGATTACCTGAACAATCAGAAAGAGCAGATTCGTTCGGCGTACGAGGCTGGCCGCCAAGCTTACCGCGAAGCGACGACGGAAGAGGGCGAAGCGACCACTCCGCAGATGTAATGCGCTCTTTGGTTCGGACAGGCGCGACAGACTATGGACGAAAAACTCACGATTTTCATCGCAGTGACCTCAGCGGCGGTCGTGCTACAGATGCTGATCCTGGCTGGAATGTTCTTCACCGTGCGCAAAGTGGCGGGCCAGGTGATGGGAATGGCCGATGAATTTAAATCGAAAGCCATGCCTCTGTTGGACGACACCAAGCACCTGCAAGCTGATGTAAAGAAGATCCTGGAAAACTCAACCCCTAAGTTGGAACTGGTACTCGACAACGCGGCGGCGATCACAACCAGCGCCCACGGTGCGATCGGACGAGTGGAAACTACGCTGAACGATGTGCTTGATCGGGCACGGCTACAGATTATCCGGGCCGACGAGTTAGTGACTCGGGCCATGGACCGGGTCGAGGAGACTTCCGACAAAGTTACGCACGCGGTGAGCACTCCAGTACGCCACGCGAGCGGTATAGTACAGGGGATCAGTACTGGATTCGGAACCTACTTCGGGAATAAACGAGCCGGGAAGCCGGGCCCTTCGGACGAGATGTTCATCTAGATTTGAGTTCGGGAGAGCAACAAGCGGCGCGTGCGCCGCTTTCTTTATTTGCCCTTGAGTCAGTCGATCCAACCGCCGCCGACAACGACGTCGTCGTCGTAGAAAACGGCGGCCTGCCCAGGTGTAACGGCGCGCTGGGGATCGTCGAACGTCACCAGGGCTTCATCGAGGCCTGTCTTTTTGATCGAGGACATTGCAGGCTGGTGGCGATGACGAATCTTGGTTTGCACGCGCATCGGGCTCCGTAAGTCATCGATCGAGATCCAGTTCAGATCCTTCACACGGAAGTTCCGAGTGAGCAATTCGTCAGTTCCGCCGACCACAACTTCATGCGTATCGCTGCGGATTTCGAGAACATAGAGCGGCGAGCCGGTGGCGACCCCGAGCCCCTTCCTCTGTCCGACCGTGAAGTTATGGATGCCCTGGTGGGTGCCGACCACCTCGCCGCCTGTGGTGACCAGCTCACCAGCGGTGTGGGGAATCGTTTCGCCCTGCTCCTCCAAATAGGCGTCGATGAACTTCTTGTAATCGCCGCCCGGGATGAAGCAAATCTCTTGCGAATCCGGCTTCTCGAAGAGGCGCAGTCCGGCGCGGCGAGCTTCGTCGCGAACATCAGGCTTGCACATCTCGCCTAAAGGAAAGAGCGTGCGACTGAGCTGCTCCTGCGTCACACCAAACAAAAAATATGTCTGGTCCTTGGAGAGGTCAGCGGGCCGCTTCAGCACCCAGCGCCCGGTGCGCTGGTCGTATTCGTTCCGGGCGTAGTGGCCGGTGGCCAGGAGTTCGGCGCCAATCTGCCGCGCAGTGACGAGCAACTGATCGAACTTGAGGTGGTTGTTGCAGAGGCTGCATGGGATAGGCGTGCGTCCGACGAGATATTCAGAAACAAACGGACGCACCACGTCCTGTTCGAAGCGCTCTTCCTGATTGACCACATAGTAGGGAATGCCCAGGGTCTCAGCTACATGGCGCGCGTCATAAACATCGTCGATCGAACAACAGCGACCCTGTACGGCCTCAGGCATACCTTCGCGGCCTGCGAGACGCCGCTGGTTCCAGAGCTGAAGCGTCAGCCCTACCACCGTGTAGCCGCGCTGGCAGAGCATAGCGGCGACGGTGGAGGAATCCACTCCACCGGACATGGCAACGGCGACGATGGGCTTTCGCTGGTTCAATTGACTCCGAATCTCCTGGTGAAAGCGTCTCCGGTCAGTTGGCTGTGCTGAGCGGCTTCTTATAGAGCGGGCTCAGCTCGCGCAGTCGCGCAACAACCGCAGGTATCTCTTGCAGAGCAAATTCGATGTCGTCGGCGGTGTTCTGCTTGCCCAGGCTGAAGCGAATGCTGGCACGTGCACGGTCAGCCGATAGGCCCATCGCCGTCAGGACGTGCGACGGTTCAATCGCGCCCGAGGAACACGCTGCTCCGGTGGATACCGAGAGGCCCTTCAGATCCAAAGCTATAACCATGGCTTCGCCTTCGAGGCACTCGAAGACGATGTTGGACGTGTTCGGCACACGTGGCGCGCCGGGGCCATTGACTCCGACCTGCTCCATGCTCTCGAGTATGGTGTTTTCCAGCCTGTCGCGCAGCGTGGAGATCCGCTCCAAGCTGCCGTCGGTGAAACCGGCGCGAGCGATCTCAACAGCCTTTCCCAGTCCCACGATGCCGGGCAAGTTCTCGGTGCCGGCGCGACGGGAGCGTTCATGGCGGCCGCCGTAAAACAGCGGCTGTAAGACGGTTCCCTTCCTCACGTAGAGGGCTCCGACTCCGAGCGGACCATGAAACTTATGGGCAGTCAGGGTCAGCAAATCGCAACGAATGTCCTTCACATTAACTGCAACCTTGCCCGCCGCCTGCACAGCATCGGTGTGGAAGTACACATCAGCCTCGGATGCAATCGTGCCGATGGCATTCACATCCTGCAGAACGCCAGTCTCATTGTTGGCGAAAATAATGGTGATGAGCTTAGTATTCAGGCGCAGAGAGCGACGCAAATCGTCGGGATCGACCAAGCCCCGTCCGTCGACCGGCAGATATGTAACCTCGCAGCCGATTTCTTCCAGCCTCTTGCACCCGTTCAACACGGCATGGTGCTCGACCGAGGACGTGATGACGTGATCGCCCGGCTTTACGAGACCAAACAGGGCCAAATTGTCGGACTCGGTTCCTCCGCTGGTGAAGACAACTTCTGCCGGACGACAGCTCAGCAACTCAGCCACCTGCTCACGAGCGTTCTCGACGGCAGCACGGGCCTGCTGTCCCTGCTGGTGAATGGACGAGGCATTGCCGAACTTCTCCGCGAAGTACGGCTGCATCGCTTCGAACACCTCGGGCAGAAGCGGGCCGGTTGCGTTGTTATCGAGATACACCCTGCGCATAAACCTATTCTATCGTGTTAGTTAGATTCAGATTCTGAATCGAAGATTCGGGCAGGCGGGCCAGACGAAAAGACCCGCATGCCACTTACAACCGTATCGTCTGCGGGGACTTAGCGCTGCTGCATAGGCACGTACGGGGTCGGGTAGATGGGCCCTTGGTACTCGGCGCGGGGGCGAATGAGGCGATTGTCCTCGAATTGCTCCATGACATGGGCAGTCCAGCCGGAGATGCGAGATACCGCGAAAACGGGCGTGAACAGGTCCACGTCGATGCCCAGCGCGTGATACATCGAAGCGGAGTAGAAGTCGACATTCGCGTTCAATTGGCGCTCCCTAACGACATATTCCTCAATCTGGCGCGACATTTCGTACCACTTGGGTATGCCGCTGGTAGCGCCGAGGTCGCGCGACATCGTCCGAAGATGAGTGGCCCGCGGATCTTCCGTACGGTAGACCCTATGTCCGAATCCAGGGATCTTCTTCTTCCGGGCGAGCATTCCCTTTACGTAGTCGACCGGATGGGTGCCGCCGGAATCGATAGCCTCGAGAATGCGAAAGACAGCTTCATTCGCTCCACCATGCAGTGGCCCTTTGAGTGCGCCGATAGCGGCCGTGATCGGCCGAATGCATGTCACTGAGAGTGGCGGCAACAACTCGGGCGGCAAAGGTCGAGGCATTCAGCTCATGGTCGGCGTGGAGGATGAGTGCGATGTCGAAGGCTCGCTCTGCCGTTGCACTGGGGACTTGCCCGGTGAGCTGGCAGAGGAAATTTGCGGCGTGAGAGAGCTTCGGATGGGGCTCAACCACAGGCTTGCCCTTGCGGATCCGGTCATAAGCAGCAATGACGTAGGCGATCTGCGAGGTCAGGCGGATAGATTTATGAAGATTGGCGACGCTGTCGTTCACCGTGGCATCTGGATCGTAGAAAGCAAGCGCTGAGACGACGGTACGCAGCACGTCCATCGGCAGGCTCTGCTTGGGTGCCTGGCGAAGCAGGTTAACAATAGCGGGGTCGAGCTTGCGCTCGCGTGCGAGGCTGAGCTTCAGCTCATCCAGTTCGGATTGGTTTGGTAATCGGCCACACCACAGGAGGTAGCAGCACTCTTCGAAATTGGAGTGTGTGGCCAGCTCATGAATGTCGATTCCACGATAGGCGAGTACACCCTGCTGGCCATCGATGTAGCAGATGCTCGAATTGACTGCCGTGACGCCTTGCAGGCCTCGCGGCGATTGAGTTATCGACATGAATTCCTCGGGCGATCGCGGTCCGTTCGGATTGCACTTGATTCTAGGGTAGGTCAGGCCGAATGGGGAGCGGGAAACAGACAAAATTGTGCAACCTGGATGTATTGAAGGGGGCGGCGGTGAGGACCTTGTCGTTACTACGCGGCTTGGGTATTCTTCCCCACTGGACCCAGGGCTTAGCCCCCTCCCGGGCTCAGTTCAAAGCCGCCGCTTGGCGGCTTGTCCTTCCGCGATCCGCGCACTTTGACCCATCTTGAAATTGCATTCGTGATTGCGACAGAGTCTCGCTAACCCCAGTGGTTGCCGGGTCAAAAGACCGAAGATTATAGTTGAGAGTTTGCTTAGGCCGCTCCAGTCGGCTGGGGATGTATATGACAATTTCGCTCTCGGAGCGATCCATGATCCGACGTTCTCTCGCTTTACTCATCCTCGTCTCTCTCATTCTCACCTGCTTTGCAATGGCCGATGAAGGCATGTGGCTATTCAACGAATTCCCTGGTGCGAAGGTAAAGGCCAAGTACGGCTTCGAGCCTTCCCAGGAATGGCTGGACCACGTCCGCCTGTCTTCCGCACGTGCTCCCAACGGATCGTCTTCGCTCGTCTCCCCAAACGGACTCATTTTTACAAACCACCATATCGCACAAAGCTGCATTCACGATCTCTCCACCGGTGGCAAGGACTACATGAAGAATGGCTTCTACGCAGCCACGCAGGCTGATGAGCCCAAATGTCCGGGTGTGGAGTTCGTTGTCTTAGTGGGCATCCAGGATGTGACCGCCAGAGTCAACGCCGCGACAAAGCCGGGCATGTCATCGGCGGAGGTGGGAAAAGCCGAGCGTGAGGTGATGTCCTCGCTGGAACAAGAGTGCTCTGTCGACGGATTGCGATGTGATGTGGTGACATTGTATTCCGGAGCGCTTTATCACCTGTACAAGTACAAAACGTACAGCGACATTCGCCTGGTCATGGCGCCGGAGTTCGACATCGCGTTCTTCGGTGGCGACCCCGATAACTTCGAATATCCGCGATACGACCTCGACATCTCGTTCTTCCGTGCGTACGAAAATGGGCAGCCGGCGAAAACCCCTGATTATCTGAAATGGTCGAAGACCGGGATTAGCGACGGAGATCTGGTCTTTGTCTCGGGACACCCGGGAAGAACCAACCGGCTGCTGACCGTAGACCAATTGGAATATCTGCGAGACAACCAGTACCCGATGTTAATGAAAGCTCTGGACAAGCGAGTTGCGATGCTGAAGAAATACAGCGCGCAATCGGAGGAACACGCCCGTGAGGCCCAAAGCGAACTGTTTAGTGTCCAAAACTCAGCCAAGGCTTATCTGGGTTACAACGCCGGGTTACACGACAGATCTCTCATGGAAAAAAAGGCTAGGGAAGAGGCCAGCCTCAAAGCGTATGCTGCCGGCGACTCTAAGGTAAAGCAGCAGTATGGCAATCCGTGGGCAGAAATCAGTACGGTAATGAATGTTCAGAAGCAGATTTACAAGCCCTTGTACTATCTGCAGGGTATCTCGTTCGGCGGATCGAGTGACGATGTCGCTGCGGCGGAACGGATGGGAGGCTTCCGGGGTACGCTGGCCGGATATGCGCGGATGCTCGTGCGGGTAGGCGAGGAGAAGCCAAAGCCTAACGGCGAGCGTCTGTGGGGTTATCAGGACTCGACACTGCCTTCGCTGGAACAAAAGCTGTTCTCGACAGCGCCAATCTACAAATCTTTGGAAATTGCCCAACTGACGCAGAGCTTGAGCGGGATGCAAGAGGTGCTCGGTGCCAGTAATGAAGCTGTCAAGGTCGCGCTGGGAGGCAAGTCTCCGGAAGAGCGGGCCACAGAGCTCATCGACGGCACGAAACTGCAAGATGTGGCCTATCGAAAGCAGTTGTATGAAGGCGGCAAAGCTGCGGTGGACGCCAGCAATGATCCTTTGATCGTGATGATGAGGCAGGTGGATCCGTATGCCCGCGCCGTGCGCAAGCGCTACGACGACGAGGTGGATCCTGTGCTGCGCAAGAATGCTGGGGACATTGCGAAAATCCGCTTTGCACAGGGGGGGCTGAATGTTCCACCTGACGCGACGTTTACGCTGCGGCTCAGCTATGGGGCAATCAAGGGCTATGACCTAAAGGGTCAACACCTACCTTGGTACACAACGCTGGGCGGCACGTATGACCATGCGGCCAAGCACGGAAGCAAGCCTCCGTACCAATTGCCGGCAAGTTGGATAAAGTCCAAATCGTCGCTTGACCTGAAGACACCGTTCGATACCGTCTCAACTCCGGATATCATCGGCGGAAACTCAGGGAGTCCGCTGATCAACAAGAATGCCGAGGTCGTGGGCATCATCTTTGATGGCAATATCGAGTCTCTGCCTTGGAATTTCGTGTTTGACGACCTGGTCGGCCGGTCTGTGGCAACTGACTCGCGGGCAATTATGGAGGTGCTTCGGAAGGTGTACCACGCCGATGCGCTGGCCGATGAACTGAGTGGCGCTTCCGATGGTGTATCAAAGGCAGTAAAACCCACTCAGCCGCAAAGGTGAGGTTGTTGAGGAAGCGTTTGTAGACCCGCGGGGTCCTGGCGGCTGTTTCATTCACCATGGAAACCAAGCAATGTAACCCATTTGAAACGATGTCTGAGTATTTGTACTGTGGGTTTCTGAGTGCATCGGCAACGAGGTTTATACTGCCGCCACGGTATTTTCGGCCGGCTGGGCGGTCCGAAATCATGAACATTTCATCAATCATAAGTTCAGAATTCCCAAAACACGAGAGGGGCAGCATCCGTGAGTACCCAAGCCGAAGTCTCTGTCAATAAGGTAGAGCAAGCCACCCCGGAAGAGCAGCAGAAACTCGAACAACTTTGCATTAACACAATCCGCACCCTTTCGATGGATGCCGTTCAGAAGGCCAACAGCGGCCACCCGGGAACCCCCATGGCGCTGGCTCCGCTGGCGTTTCTGTTGTGGGACCGGTTCTTGCGTTTCAACCCACGGAATCCGCATTGGGCGGGGCGCGACCGTTTCATCCTGTCGAACGGCCACGCTTCGATGTTGCTGTATTCCATGCTGTTTTTGACGGGCTTCGACTTGACGCTCGATGACATAAAACAGTTTCGCCAGTGGGGGTCGAAGACGCCCGGGCATCCCGAATACGGGCTTACCGCGGGAGTTGAAACGACCACAGGTCCCCTGGGACAAGGTGTCAGCAATTCTGTGGGTATGGCAGTAGCGCAGCGTTGGTTCAATGCATGCTTCAACCGCGACGGGCACGACGTTTTTGACTATCGCATCTACGCCATCTGCGGCGACGGCGACTTAATGGAAGGCGTATCGAACGAAGCGGCCTCCATAGCAGGGCATCTCGGCTTGTCGAACCTCATCTGGTTTTACGACAACAATCACATTACCATCGAAGGCAACACGTCCCTGGCGTTCAGCGACGATGTCGCAACGCGATTCCTGGCCTGGCACTGGAATGTGCTGCATGTCGGCGATGTAAACGATCTGGCAGAGATTGATCGAGCGATTCGCACAGCGCAAGCTGAGACACAAAGGCCAACGCTGATCATCGTCAATAGCCATATCGGATATGGTGCTCCACATAAACAGGACACCGCGGAAGCGCACGGTGAAGCGCTGGGACCGGAAGAGGTCCGGCTTACGAAAATCTTTTACGGTTGGCCACCTGATGCGCAATTTCTCGTACCACCCGAGGCCAAGGCTTACATGGAAAGGGCCATTGAGCGCGGAGCCGAATGGGAGCAGGAGTGGAACCGTAAGTATGCGGCGTGGGCCAAGGCTTTTCCCGATCTCGCAGAACAATGGGACCTGATGGAGAAGCGTGAACTCCCGGAAGGCTGGGACAAAGACATACCTAGCTTTCCACCCGATCCTAAAGGTATTGCGACACGCGAATCCAATTCCAAGGTCCTGAATGCGGTAGCGAAGAATGTTCCGTGGCTGATGGGCGGAGCTGCCGATCTGGCGCCTTCCACCAAGACTCTTATTAAGGACAGCGGGAGTTTTGAGCGCGATACGTACAGTGGCAGGAACATGCATTTCGGCATTCGCGAACATGCCATGGGCGCCATTGTAAATGGCATGGTTCTGTCGAACTTGCGAGCCTATGGTGCGACGTTCTTCATCTTCACCGATTACATGCGGCCTCCTATTCGACTGGCTGCGCTGATGGACATACCGGCGATTTTCATCTACACGCACGACTCGGTTGGGCTGGGTGAGGACGGGCCCACGCACCAGCCCATTGAGCAAATGATGAATCTGAGGGCCGTGCCCCGGCTGATCACGATTCGGCCGGGCGATGCGAACGAGGTAGCAGAGGCGTGGCGATACCTGATGACATTACAACATCAACCGGTGTTGTTAGCGCTGACCCGCCAGGCGATACCAACATTTGATCGCACGAAGTACGCTCCCGCTTCGGGCCTTTTGAAGGGCGCCTATGTGATGGCCGATTCGGGAGGCACGCCAGACGTGATCCTGATTGGTACCGGTTCAGAGGTCCAATGGTGCATAGGCGCGTACGAAAAGCTAGTGGCGGAGGGGGTCAAGGCGCGCGTCGTCTCGATGCCATCGTGGGAGCTTTTCGAAAAACAGTCTGCCGAATACAAGCAGAGCGTTTTCCCGAAAGCCGTTCGCGCAAGAGTTTCGGTTGAAGCCGGTACGACGCTGGGCTGGGCCGAGTACGTGGGAGAAGAAGGCGAAAGAGTGGGTCGCAATGATTTCGGCGCCTCGGCTCCGATTAAAGACATCATGAGCCACTTCGGATTCACGGTGGAGAATGTGGTGGTCAAAGCACGTCTGGCTATGAGTCGAGCGCAGTCGTAATCGGAAGCACCTCAGCTCGAGCGAGCTGGATTCGCACAAAAGGGCGAGCGTATGCCAGCAACAGCGGGAATCAGTACAGCGCAGTTCGGCATCATCGGACTGGGAGTGATGGGGGCCAACCTCGCCCTCAACCTTGAAGACCACGGACGTGCAATAGCGGTCTGGAATCTGGAAACCGACTGGGTTGATCGTCTGTTGCAGGAAAATCCCGGAAAGCAAATCATCGGGGTGCATTCGCTGCAGGAACTCTGCCGCGTGCTGGAACGCCCTCGCAGAATCCTCCTGATGATCACGGCAGGGGATCCGATCGATCAAACCCTGCTGAAGATTACACCCTACCTTTCACCTGGCGACATCGTTATCGATGGCGGCAACTCGTATTTCAAAGACACCATGCGCCGAGAGACGCACTTGCGGCAAACCATGGTGCATTACTTCGGTATGGGTGTCTCGGGTGGCGAAGAAGGAGCGCGTTACGGGCCATCTCTCATGCTCGGGGGTCCGCGCGATTCCTATTCTCATCTCGCATCCATACTTCAGTCGATTGCGGCAAAAAGCGATTCTGGTCCCTGTGTTACCTATGTTGGCCCTGATGGCGCCGGCCATTTCGTCAAGATGGTGCACAACGGAATCGAGTACGGAGATATGCAGCTCATTGCCGAAGCATATGAAATTCTGAACAAGGCGTTGAAGCTGAGCGCACAAGAGCTGGCAGATATTTTTGCAGAGTGGAATCGCGGACCACTGGAATCTTATCTAATTGAAATCACGTCACAGATTTTTTGCGCGCGTGATCAGGAGACTGGCCGGCCGCTGGTCGACTTAGTGCTCGATAAGGCAGGACAAAAAGGGACGGGCAAATGGACAGCACAGGTGGCCCTGGATCTCGGTGTGCCGGTGCCGACCATCACGGCAGCCATCGATGCACGCGCCACTTCCAGCATGAAAGATGAGCGGGTGATGGCCAGCCGATTGATTCACTCGGCGGCCGATGTCACTTACTCGGGAGATCGACGCGAATTGATTCAAGCCGTGCACGATGCCCTTTATGCTTCGAAGATTTGCTCGTACGCGCAAGGAATGAATTTGATTCGCGCGGGATCGCAGGAATGGCAGTGGGGCATCAACCTGCGGGAGATGGCGCGCATTTGGAAGGGCGGCTGCATCATACGCGCCCGGTTCCTCGACTCCATCATGAAGGCCTATGAGAAGTACCCGGAGTTGCCCAACCTTCTGCTCGATTACGACTTCATGACGTGGATCCATAAGGCAGAACGGGCATGGCGCAAGTTGATCGCCACGGCGGTTGAGATGGGTATTCCGGTGCCTGCGTTATCTGCCTCGCTGTCATACTTTGACAGCTATCGGAGTGAGCGCCTGCCTCAGAATCTCACCCAAGCGCAACGCGATTACTTTGGCGCGCACACCTATCAGCGCAATGATCGTCCCAACTCCGAACCCATGCACACTAATTGGGCAAGCCTGGCCGCAACGCACAACCGCAACCGTGGAGAAAAGAAGTGAGTACAATAGAAGCCCCGGCACCTATCAAATTGATACAACCGACTCTTCCCAAGGCAGACTCATGTCTGCTGGTGATTTTTGGGGGCACCGGTGACCTCACGAAGCGGAAGCTGATTCCTGCCCTCTACGATCTGGCCTGTATTGGCTGCACGAATCCGATGTTCGATGTTTTGGGGATAGGCCGCACTCCAATTTCAGACGACCAGTTCGGCGAGCGAATGCACGAGGGCACGGCGAAATCGAAAGACGCAAGAAATTACAGCGAGGAGGGTTGGCGCGATTTCTCCCAGAGGCTGCATTACTTGGAAGGCGACGCTAACAAGCCGGAGTTCTACTCGGAGCTCAAGAAGAAGTTGGCGGAGATGCAGGCTCAAGGTGCCAGTAAGAACATCCTGTTCTATGTTTCGACTCCGGCATCGCTGGCTCCGCCCATCGTCGAAGGGCTTGGAGAATCCGGACTTGCCCACAACGAAAACGGATGGACGCGAATTGTGCTGGAAAAGCCTTTTGGACACGATCTGAAGAGCGCCCAGGAACTGAACGCCATTGTTTCGCACGTGTTCAACGAGGAAAGCGTTTATCGCATCGATCACTATCTGGGCAAAGAGACGGTCCAGAACATCATCATGTTCCGCTTTGGTAATTCGATGTTCGAGCCGATCTGGAACCGCAATTACATCGACTATATTGAGATTACGGCTGCGGAGACGCTTGGCGTCGAAAATCGCGCAGCTTTTTACGAAGAAACAGGAGCGTTGCGCGACATGGTGGCTAATCACCTGTTGCAGCTTTTGACCTTGACCGCGATGGAGCCGCCGGTTGCGTTCGACGCTGATTCGGTGCGCGAACAGAAGGTTCAGGTTCTGCGCGCGATTCGTCCAATGTCAGTCGACGGAGTAGCCAAGCGCACAATACGCGGACAGTACGGACCTGGAAAAGTGGACGGCGTGGATGTTCCAGGATATCGGCAGGAACCTGGTGTCAATGCAAAATCGAACACTGAGACGTACGTGGCCGTCGAGTTTCATGTGGATAATTGGCGCTGGGCGGGTGTTCCCTTCTATGTGCGAGCCGGCAAAAGGCTGGCAAACCAGGTCACGGAGATTGCCGTGCATTTCAAGCGCACTCCGCAGGCGTTGTTCGCGAGAAATCAAGAGGATGTGCATCATAACGTAATTACGATGCGCATTCAGCCCAATGAAGGGATCTCGCTGAACTTTGGCGCAAAGACGCCTGGTCCACATATGCGCGCCAGCCGCGTCAATATGGACTTCGCTTATCGTGACGCGTTTGGAACGGCAACGCCGGTTGCGTATGAAACCCTTCTGCTAGATGCCATGCGCGGCGATGCCACCCTGTTTACCCGACGCGATGAGGTTGAGGCGGAGTGGCGAATCATTACGCCAATCGAAGAGGCTTGGGCTCAGCTTCCTCCTCCGCAGTTTCCGAACTATGCGGCAGGCAGTGATGGTCCGGAAAATGCCGATTCGTTGATTCAGTACGATCGCCATCGTTGGCGCTCACTGAAGCGAGATAAAAACTGGAGCCTATGAACCCGTCCGCCGCTTCCACCCGCCACGTTGCACTTGTAGTTTCCGATGTCGATGGTACGCTGCTGGACGATAAGAAGCAGCTGACGACCGGCGCTCCAGGCGCCGTACAGCGCCTACATGCAGCGGGAATACGTTTCACGATCGCGAGTGCGAGGCCACCGCGGATGGTCCGCAAGCTCATTGAGAGTCTTGATGTGCGCGAGCCCTTCGCCTGCTTTAATGGCGCGGTGATCGTGGGGCCCGACGAGAAGATTCGCGAGGAATATCCCATGGCTTCGGCGGACGCCCAGTTCGTGGCTGACTGGATCCGCCAGCGCGGATTTGATCTATGGGTTTGGACGAACAACGATTGGCTGTCGACAAGTCCTGCAGGCGCGCACGTTGCCCATCATCAGAGTGAAATGGGTCGGCCACCCACGCCGCTGACTGGGCAAAAGATAAGCGAACTTGACGTGCTGAAGCTGGTGGGCGTGAGCGATGACTACGACGCATTGGCGGCGGCGGAAAAGGAGCTCGCGGCCATGGGAAAGAAAACCATCTCGGCGACGCGCTCGAGTCCGTATTACCTTGACGTCACCGCGGCAGAAGCCAACAAAGGCTCGGTTGTCTTGTCGATCTCGCGCTTGCTTGGGATACCGGCTTACGAAATCGTGACCATCGGTGACATGAGTACAGACGTGCTAATGTTCAAGAAGAGCGGAACGTCCATCGCTATGGGCAATGCGCTGGATGATGTCAAAGCACAGGCGACGTTCGTGACAAAGACGAATGAAGAGAATGGCTTCACCTATGCAATGGATCATTTCGTGATTAATCTACCGGCGTGACGTGCGGTTGCGTTTGGCGCGGGTAACGGGCTGGTCTGTATTCGGGGGTAGTGCCCCGAGCAGGCAGTCCATCATCTCCTTCTCTGCCAAGGTGAGTGGTCTCACCTCCCCTTTAGCAAGCTTCCCCAGGGCAAGCGGGCCGATAGAAATCCTGACCAGCCGAAGAACCTCAACGCGGTGAGCGGTGAGCATTCGACGGATGTGCCGGTTGCGGCCCTCGTCGAGGGCAATCTCAAGCCAGGAGTTCTTGCGTCCTCCGCGGAGAAACGAAACCCGCCGCGCTTGCAAGATTTCGCCTTTGTCCTCGACACCTTCGCCTAAGGCAGCCAGAAGCAACTGGTCGGGAACAGCTCGGACTTGCACGTGATATGTCTTGTCGATGTGATTCTCAGGTGATGTGATGGAAGCTGCCCAATCGGAGTCATTGGTGAACAGCAGCAGTCCCTCGCTGGCTTGATCGAGTCGGCCTACCGGCGCCACCCACGGCAATTGGCTACCCAGCAACGAGTACACGGTCGGGCGGCCTTTGTCATCTGAAGCGGTTGTGACCAGTCCACGCGGCTTGTTCATCATGAGGTAGAGCTTGGTGGAGGCTGTCACGCGGTGGTCATCCACCGTTATGCCATCGCTCGCCGAAACCGGATATTCAGGATTGCGCTGGGTCTTTCCATTAATCGCGACTCGACCGGAGCGAACCAGCTCGAATCCCTGCATGCGCGAGCAAAATCCGAGCTTTGAGAGCCTGCGGGCCAATCCCACGCGGGGGAGCCGATCTGTCGGCATATCGGTTGCAAATTTCGACTGTCTCATGGGTGGTCTTGGGCGCGTCCTTTCCATTCGCCTCCATGTCCCGACCAGAACTTCACGGCTGAGTGTACGGTGGCAAACATGTAGAAGGCGGCACTTAGCGGCAGAGTAAGTGCCCATAATGGTGCGAGCCCGTAGAACCTCACCATGGGGTAGTATGCTGTTGCCATCATCAGCCAGCACAGAGTGCCAATAGCAATCAGTGACACCTTATCGCTTGCCAACAAAACCAAAGGCGACAGATATACGACGGCGAGGCCCACGATTGCGCCTGACAAAAGCCATACCGAATGCTTCAGCTGGTTGAACGCCGTGCGCGCGATCATGCGTTCGATGGCAATAACGGAGCCGTAGGAACGTACGCTGAACGTATTCGGGGTCAGGCCAAGCCATACCCGACCTCCAGTTCTCTTTACCCTGGCAGCAAGGGCGCAGTCATCGATGATCTGGCTGCGAATCTGCTCAATGCCACCAGACTTCTGCAATGCCTGTGGGCGGATTAGTATGCATCCGCCTGCGGCACCCGCGAGCCTTCGTCGATGATCTCGGGTCCATTTGGGTGGATAAAGCATGAAGAAGAAAAATACGAATGCTGGGATTAACAGTTTCTCCGCCACGCTGCGGCAGTTCAGTTTCACCATGAAGGACGTCAGATCAAAGGGTCCTTGTGCCGCCAGTGCGATCAAGCTGGCGACGTTTTCGCGATCGTGCACAATGTCGGCGTCGGTCAGCAGCAAGAATTCTGGATTGGACTTTAGCGCTCGCTCGATTCCCTGTTGAACGGCCCAGAGCTTACCGGTCCAACCTGTGGGCAGTGTTTGGCTGGCAATCACCACAACCGACTCAGCGCGGCCAGATTCACGCGTAGCTAGTGCTGCAGCCTCAGCGGTTCCGTCGCTGCTGTGGTCGTCCACAAGAAAAATCTGGATCGCTCCAGCATACGACTGCCGAAGCAATGACTTGATCGTTGCGCCAATGGCATCGGCTTCATCTCGTGCTGGAATCACAACGGCAACCAGCCCCTGGTCACCAAAGGCAAACGATAGAGGCAGCAGAGCTGTTCTGACTCTCCAGAAGCCGCCGTGCGCCAGCAGCAGATAAAGCCACGCGGTAAGGCAGAGCGCTCCAGCGGTCATCAGTCCCGCAATGAACATGAGTCTTCAGTGTATTCCCGGCTGCTAAGCACCGAACGGAAATACTGTCGCGCAAAGCCGCAACCTGCTACACTTCCCCGCGGCTCTATGACACATCCCAAGGTCCCTCTGCGCACAGGTTTGTATGCCGATCCTGAAGGCAAATTCCTTCATAACCTAGTCGTCGAAGCCTGCCAGAAGTACTCGGCCAAGACGGCGCTAGTCGACACTTCTTGTACGCCTGTCCGCCGCATTTCTTATGCCGAGTATGGGGACCTAGTCGAGCGCACCGCAAGGAGCTTCGTCGTTGCCGGTATTCGCCCCGGCGACATGGTCGGCATCTACCTGCCCAATTGCTGGGAATTTGGAGTGGCTTTCCATGGAGCGATCATGGCGGGAGCAATACCCACCACCATGAATCCGACTTATCGAGATCGGGAAGTCCACTACCAATTAGAGGTAGCGGAAGCGGCAGCGCTCGTCAGTGACGGAACATTGCTGCAGGGCATCGACCTCTCCGGCCTGCCAGCTTTGAGGAAGGTTTATACGACGCGGTGTCCCGGACCAGGAGGAACGGAACCGCTCAGCCGGTTGTACGCACACTCTGGCCGAGAGACTCTGCCCGAACCCGAGCGCGACTCGCGGCTGACATTGGCAACATTGCCCTTCTCCAGCGGCACCACTGGCCTTCCTAAGGGCGTGATGCTGTCGCATCACAACATCGTTACGAACGTCTATCAGACCCTCACGAACGGGGAGTCAGGCTGCATGGTCGATTCCGACTCCATCCTTTGTTTTCTGCCGCTATACCACATTTATGGGCTGACGCTCGGCCTGAACATGGGCATCTTGCGAGGCAGTACCGTTGTCCTCATGCCAAGGTTTGATTGCGAAGCTAGCCTGCGGATCGCCGTGGAAGAGGGCATCACCATCAATCTCTGTGTGCCGCCTGCGTTGCTGGCATATTGCCAGGCCGTCGATCAGGGCAGGTTTCCTGCCCAGCATCGGATTCGTTGGGTAAAATGCGGCGCCGCACCGCTTGCGCCCGATCTTGCTCGCCGGTTCAAGGACTCAACGGGAATCCCAATCCGCCAAGGCTATGGAATGACCGAGGCATCACCTGTCACCCACATGGGCTATATGGATCCGCAGTATTACCGCGCTGATTCCATTGGAGGCCCAGTGGCCCAAACCGAATGTCGAGTGCTGGACGAAAACGGTAACGAGGTTGCTCCCGGGGAACTTGGCGAACTGGTCCTGCACGGACCACAAATCATGTTGGGCTACTGGAAGTCGCCGGAGGCTACGGATGCAGTGCTGCGCGACGGCTGGTACTGGTCAGGCGATGTGGTTCGAGTCGATGAACGAGGACTTTACTATGTTGTCGATCGCCGCAAGGAAATGATGAAGTACAGGGGCTTCTCCATTGCTCCGGCCGAAGTCGAGAGTGTGCTGCTGGAGCATCCGGCAGTGCGGGACTGTGGCGTGGTTTCGCGGACCGACGAAGCCGGTGAAGAGATGCCTTGCGCATTCGTCGTGTTGCGTCCGGATCACTTGGAGGAAACCGCAAGTTCGCTCCAAGGTTTTGTTTCAGAACGCCTGTGCAGTTACAAGACACCGCGTGAAGTGCATTTCGTGCAGGCAATTCCGCGGACAGCGTCGGGTAAGATCCTGCGGCGCGATTTAAGAAAACTCTTCTGAAGGCCGGGCTGACTAACGACGATTATCAGTTTGCGGCTCGGGATGAATAAGCACCCGGAAGACATCAGGCAATTCTCGCCGGATCTTGCCCTCTATGGTGGTCTGGATTTCATGGACGCGTGCCAGAGGCAGATGGTCCTGCATGGTGCAATGCAGCGACAGATAGAGTCGGCCTCCTACGCGCTTGAACTGCAGTTCGTGAGTATCGACCACCTCAGGGAAGTCTCTGGTGATCCCCTCTAGGCGGCGCTCAAAACCGGGGGCATGCAACATACCGTCGCTGGTTTCGATGGTGGCGGGCTCACTCTCGATGTGCGTCAGAATACTGGCGATCTCCAGGATTTCGCTTCGCATCTCGGCTTCCAGCCGCGTCACGCGATCGTGCGCATCGCGCAATGACATGCGCTCGTCCAACTCAATGTGCTGCTCCACGTGCAGGGCGCCGCTGATGTCCTGCACGCTAATGTCGTGGACGTTCAGATTGTTGCGGGTCGCCACTGCGCGAATGCGATCAAAAAGGCTCTCGCTGTGGCTGGCGCGCGGAGTAGCATTGACGACCACGTCGCAATCGGGCAGCAGATCGCGTATGGTGCCGGCCACCTCGTTAACTACTTGCTCTGACCTCTGGAAAGTCACATTGCGTGAGAGGGCCACAGAAACGTCTGCAAAATGCTTGCTCCCGCCGCGGCGGATGCGCACGCGCTCGACCGAGAGTACACCATCAACTCTTGCAATCGCGCCGATGATCTTCGTGCGAACACCGGCAGGGGCGCCGTCCAGCAGCGCGTCAATGGTCTGCCGGGCTAAGCGCCAACTTACGTAGACAACGATGCAGGCCACGATCAGTGCGGCGATTGGATCGGCCTTGGCCAGCCACGAAATCTGGTATCTACGCCCCGCGAGTACCAGAAGTAAACCGAGCACGACAACTGCGCTTGACCAGATATCGGTGCGGAAATGTAACGCGTCCGCTAAAAGCGCCTGGCTATCGTATTTTTCGGCAATACGCCTCAGGCGCCGGGAGCGCCAGACATCCACCACGATCGAAATACCCAGAACCAAAAAGGCCCACACACTGGGCTCGATTGCGACCGAATGAAAAAACAGCCGATTGGTCGCTTCGTAGACAATCCATGCGCAGGTAGCCAGCAACAGCGCCGTCTCTATAAATGCGGAGACGTTCTCCACTTTACCGTGGCCGTACTGGTGGGTGGCGTCCGCCGGACGGTCAGAGACGCGAATCGAGAAGAAGGTGATGGCTGCGGCGACAAGATCAAGCCCGGAATGCGCGGCTTCGGAGAGTATTCCCAGGCTGCCGGTAGTGATGCCGACAACAACTTTCAGACCGGTGATTGCAACCGCGGCATAGACGGAATTGAGCGCGACCGATTGTTTCTCCGCCTGTTTTTCGACGGCTTCGCCCGAGATCATCATGAGCACCCGCCGTGGCAATGAACCATTTTGCTAGTATTTGGCACGTGAAGCTATGATACGATTTTCTCGCGGTGTCTCTTCCGTGTCGCGAGTCACTTCCAGCAAAAACCTTCTATGAATTGGCTCCATCTCAACTGCTCTCCTGTACTCTCAGCCTAAGGATGCAATGCAGGAAAATTCAACAATCTTAATTACCGGCGTTGGCGGAAATCTGGGCACCAGGCTGGTACCGATGTTGGAGAAATTCCGGGTAATCGGTGTTGATCTCAATTCTCCTGATTTCCTGGCTCCAATCGAATTCCACGCGGTGGACTTGGGCCGTGAGGCATCATGTCGTACATTGACCCAGTTGCTACGGCAGACGGGTGCCCACGCGGTAGTGCATCTGGCGTTTGTAGTCGATCCTCAACGCACCGGAGTTCTCGATGTTGAGCGCATGTGGCAAATCAATGTCGCTGGCACGGGTCGCGTAATGGAAGCCATCAGCGTGGTGAACCGCACCGGTGGGCGCATTCGTCAATTTATCTTCCCCAGCAGTGTATCGGCCTACGGCCCGGAGACACCCGGGCCCGTAAAGGAGGACTTTCCTCTGTTGGCGCATACGCTGCCCTACGCAATTCATAAACGAGAGAGTGACGAGGTAGTTCGGTATCGCGCGGAGAGCCTTGGGGACTGTCGTACTTACATACTGCGCCCTCATATCTTCACCGGAGCGACTATGCAGAATTACCTGGTCGGAGCCCTGCGAGGTACACCACTAGGCAAGAGTCCGCGGGCTGCGCGCATGCGTGCAGGCAACACCCGTCTCCCTCTTCTGCTGCCGCGCGGAAAGAAGTACGAAGAGAAGCTCTTCCAGTTCGTACATGTCGACGACATGGCACGCCTGCTGAAATATCTGCTCTATCGGCCGATGAGCGATCCGCCTCTAACCATATTGAACGTGGCCGCCCACGGCGATCCCATCAGCATCCGCTCGTGCGCCGAGATTGCACATGCGAATATTCGCCGAGTGCCTGGCCGCATGATATGCCGGATGATTCTTAATACGCTTTGGAAGCGCGGAATCTCGTCGATTCCAGCGGAGGCTCTGCCCTACATGATTGGGTCCTACACGATGGACACCAGCCGCTTGCGGAAGTTCCTGGGGTCTGACTATTCCCTGGTGATGCATTATTCGATTGAGGAAGCCCTTCGGGATTGCTTCGCGCGGGTGTAAATTCCCGACGCCTCGGCTTACTTGCGACCGCGATAGAGCCCCGCGATGCCGAAGCTGTAAGGCATCCAACTGACTTCGCGAAATCCGACTGCCCGCATGCGCTCCAGCATTTCCGAAGGCGCCGGAAACCGCTGTACGGAACGCGGCAGATACGCGTACGGGCCGCGCACGCCTGAAATGATCGTTCCAATCGCAGGCAGCACATGCCGAAAGTAGAGGCCATATACAGCTCCGATGAGTCCGGTGGGTTCGCCGAAATCGAGGATTCCTACTTCTCCTTCTGGCGCCAGGATCCGATAGATTTCAGCCAACCCCCGATCGTAGTTGGCCAAGTTCCTGAATCCGAACGCAGCCGTGACCAGATCAAACCGGCTATCCCCAAATGGCAGATTGAGCGCATCCGCTTCGATCCACCGGATGCCTTTACCGCCATCCTTCTGGGCAGCGCGCACCAGCATGGGATGAGAAAAGTCGGCACCCACCAATCCGCCTGATCGCTGGGTCATCCGGCGATGCAATGCAAAAGTCATGTCGCCTGTGCCACAGCAGATGTCAAGAACCTGAGCATCCTTACGCGACAAAATCGGCCGAAAGACGCGCGCGGTGCGATTCCACCAAAGACGGTCGACGTTCATCGACAATACGTGATTCAGCAGGTCATATCGCGGCGCGATGGAACTGAACATCTCGCGCACAGCAACAGCCGCCGAAGCTTCATCACTCGCGCCCACCGGTGCAGCACCGACAATCCGCCCATCTTCAGAGCCATGTTGCAGATTGTGTTCCTGTTCGGTCATGCTTTCGATAAACGCTGGATCTCGGCGACAGCTTCCAGAATGGCGCTGACTGGAACCGTATCCACAACTTCCGCTTTGCCCATCGATGTTGCCAAAACGAAATGGAGCACCCCTCCCATCGTCTTCTTATCGGACTGAAGCAGCTTGAGCACCCGTTTCCCGGTTACTTCCACCTCGGGTAGTGATCCGTAGGCCTGTACTAGTGCGGTGATTCGTTCGGCGAGCTCGACATTTGTGACTCCCATTCCCCGTCCTATGGCTGCCGCTGCGATCATTCCCCAACCCACTGCTTCTCCGTGCAGAAAGTGCTTGTAGTTGGTTGCGGCTTCCAGCGCGTGGCCTATGGTGTGCCCAAAATTCAAGATACGGCGCTCGCCCGACTCGCGCTCATCGGCGCCGACCACATCGGCTTTGACTCTTACGCACGCAACCACCATTCGCTCGAGCAAGTCGGCGTCTCTATGCAAGATGCCGTCGCGCTGCGATTCCATCAACTGGAAAATTTCGGGGTCGCGGATGACTCCATACTTCATCGCTTCGAACAGTCCCGAACGATACTCGCGCTCCGGCAAAGTCGTCAGCACATCCGGGTCAGCCAACACCGCCAACGGCTGATGAAAGGTACCTATCAGGTTCTTCCCCGAGATAAGGTTTACGCCGGTTTTCCCGCCGATGGCCGAATCTAGTTGGGCGACTAGAGTCGTGGGAATCTGCACGACCGGAATGCCTCTCATGAAGATCGAGGCGACAAACCCACCAACGTCGCCCACGACGCCTCCGCCAAGCGCGAGGATCACAGACCGCCGGTCGGCACGGGCAGCGACCATCTTGGCCGCGAGTTTCTCGACAGTCGCAAAGCGTTTCGCCGCTTCGCCATCAGGCATGGTCAACACCACCGCATCACGCCCGGCATCCAAAAGCGCTTCAGAGAGCGTTGCGCCCCACAGCTCCAGGATTCTCTGTGACGAAACCACGAATACCTTGGCGGTCGCCGGCACCAACCGGCGCAGCGTCTCGCCAGCAGATCGCAAGCTGCCCCGGCCGACCTCGACTTGGTACTGTCTCGAAGCTGTTCTGACTGTGATTTGGTTCAAACTTCTAGTGTACCGGAGCCACTAGTGCCCAGCCCCGCATTATCGATATTTGGAAGAAAATCAAGCGTAGTTGCAATGAATCAGCCCTTCACAAAGGTGTTAACATCGGCTTGAACGGCTGAACCCGGCAATCGATTTGTCTGTGCCTCTTATGAGTGGCTTGCCGACAGAAACTGACTTCATCGTTGTGGGTGCTGGTATCGCCGGTTTGCGCGCTTCCGTCGAGCTCGCTTCCGCCGGACGCGTGCTATGCCTGGCCAAGCGCGAAGTCACGGAGTCGAATACCCAGTACGCCCAAGGCGGCATCGCTGCGGCGTTGAGCGACGATGACGAAGTCAGTCTGCACCTTGACGATACGCTAAGAGCCGGCGATGGCCTCTGCAATGAGGAGGCTGCAAGGGTGCTGGTGGAAGAAGGCCCCGCTCGTATCGAGGAGCTGATCGAATGGGGCACGCAGTTTGATCGTGCTGGAAGCAAGATCGCGTTCACCCGCGAGGGCGCTCACAGCCGCAGTCGTGTACTTCACGCTCATGGGGATTCCACTGGCCGCGAAATTGGGCGAGCGCTTTTCCTGAAGGCCCAGGCGACCAAAGCTATCGCTTTTCGCGAGTTTGAGTTCTCTACCGAACTTGTGATGCTCGACGGTCGCGTGGTTGGGGTGCGCGCTCAAGATAAGCAGGGCCACTTACTTGAGATCCGTGCCAATAGCGTTCTGCTCGCTACTGGCGGCTTGGGGCAGGTTTACAGCGACACGACAAACCCTGCCGTTGCTACTGGAGACGGAGTCGCCATGGCGTTTCGCGGCGGCGCCGAAATCAGCGACATGGAATTCGTGCAGTTCCATCCCACCGCGCTCTTCCTGAAGGGCGCGCCTCGATTCCTGCTGTCGGAAGCATTGCGTGGTGAAGGTGCTTATCTGCGCAACCTCGAACTCCAGCGCTTCATGCACAAGTACCACGAGCTGGGAGAGCTGGCTCCGCGCGATGTTGTCGCGCGGGCGGTTGCCCACGAGTTAGAAGTCACTAGGCGGCCCGATGCCGCCATCTACCTCGATCTCACTCACCTGAATGCCGAGAAGGTTCGCAAGCGCTTCCCCAACATTTATGCCACCTGCATGCAATACAACATCGACATCGCCGAGGAGCTGGTGCCGATCCGACCGGCTGCGCACTATTCAATGGGCGGGGTACGTACCGACCTCGACGGTCGAACCTCTGTACCGGGCCTGTATGCCGCCGGCGAAGTAGCATGCACGGGAGTACATGGGGCCAATCGGCTGGCCAGCAACTCTCTGTTGGAAGGATTGGTATACGGAGCCCGGGCTGCGATTGCGATGCGAAAAGAGCCGATTGCCAAGCATCATCCTTCTGCTGGCTCGTTAACTCCTCCGCCGCGGAGCAATGGGAGTACCAAGGAGACCGAAAAGTTTATTCAGAGCGTTCAGGCACTGATGTGGAAATACGTTGCCGTAGTTCGTGAAGGCAAAGCTCTCAAACAAGTGGTTGCCGAGTTGGAATCCATGCGCTCGCAACTGCCGCGACTCAGTGATCGCCGGGCTTTTGAAGCGGCCAATATTCTTCAAACCGGACTACTGATTGCCCGCGCCGCTCTCGCTCGTGAGGAGAGCCGCGGCGCACACTACCGCCTGGATTATCCGCTGAAGAACGATCGCCGTTTCGAGAAGCATTCGGTCATTCTCGGCGACACCATTCGATTCGAATAGACCGCCGGCTGTCAGGATAGCGTGGCCGGTTTCCTGGGAAACACCAGCGAGCCAGCGATCGAGATCAGCAACACGCCACATACGACTCCGAGCGCAACTCCAATCGGTATGCGTACATAATGCGAGGCCAGCATCTTCACGCCGATGAAGATGAGGATCACTGACAGTCCATAGTGCAGCAGGTGGAAAATTTCAATCATCCCTGCCAGGGCGAAATACAGGGAGCGCAGCCCCAGTATGGCGAAAACGTTGGACGTAAACACGATGAACGGCTCGCGAGTAATCGCCAGCACGGCGGGAATCGAGTCAGTGGCAAAGAATAGGTCTGTGGTCTCGATCATCACCAGTACCACCGCAAGTGGAGTCGCATACCGCAAACCGTTCCGCATCACGAAGAATTTTCCGTCATCGTAAGTTGAAGTTACCGGAAAGATCTTACGAAACCACTTAAGCACGATGTTTGCTTCTGGATCGATCTTCGCATCTTGCTGTCGAAACAGTTTCACCCCGCTGTAGATGAGAATGGCGCCAAAAATGAAAATCACCCACGCAAACGCATTGAGCAGTTGGATGCCAACCAGGATGAAAACACCCCGCATGATCAGCGCGCCGATCACTCCCCAGAGCAACACTCCAGGCTGAAGGTGCTTGGGTACGGCAAAGTACCGGAAGATCACAAGGAACACGAACAGGTTGTCGACGCTCAGTGACTCTTCGATCAGGTAGCCGGTTACGAATTCGAGCGTTAGTTGCGAGTTGGGGCGGGTCGGCTCTCCCGTCATGGTGTGACCGAAGAAGAAGATGAGGATGGCGAAGCAACCGGCCAGGGCGATCCATACCATCGTCCATGTGATGGCTTCGCCAAACCGCACCACGTGCTTCTTTCGATGAAATAAGCCCAAGTCAAGCGCCAGCATCGCCAGCACAAACGCATTGAACAGGAGCCAGAAGATCCAGTTTTTGGGCATGAGGTAAGTATGAGTGTTCTATTCTATCTTCGATGTTGGCTTCGGGCCGCACGCCGACCTGCTTCGCTCAAATCCGCAACGCTTCGGAAACCACTACAAAACCACTACAATAGAAATGTTGCTCTGATTTTCAATCGGCCAATCTAGTCTCGGCCGCCGCAATTCCCATAGAAAGGACCCTGCATGTCTCGTGAACCTGGCGTTTATGCCACATTCGACACGTCTGAAGGCACGATTGTGTGCCGGCTTTTTGAGAAAGATGCTCCTGTCACCGTCAAGAACTTCATCGAACTCGCCGAAGGCACCCGGGAATGGACCGATCCGCGCACCGGTAAGAAAAGCAATTCCCCGCTTTATCATGGAACCATTTTTCACCGCGTCATTCCCAACTTCATGATTCAGGGCGGTGATCCTGCCGGCACGGGAATGGGTGGCCCAGGCTACAAGTTTCAGGATGAAACCAAGGGTTCGCCACACAACTTCGCAAAGTCGGGTAAGCTCGCCATGGCGAACGCTGGTCCTAATACCAATGGCTCACAGTTTTTTATTACCGTGGCACCCACCCAGTGGTTGACCGGGAATCACACCATCTTCGGTGAAGTCATCGAAGGTCAGGAAGTAGCTGACAAAATTACAGCCGTGCCCCGAAATCCCCAGGACAAGCCAATGAAGGACGTGGTCCTCAAGTCCGTGAAGATTGAGCGCGTTGAGTGACGAGCATGACAGAAAGGCAGCATCAAACGGCCTTTGAATTTAGGACTCGTGCAGCGACCGCAGCGTTGGAGCTAGGCGACGAGCTGTCTATGGCGTGCGGCAAGGTACGACTCCTCGCAAGCCGCAGAACAGAAGCACGAGGCATTGGGCTCCGAAGCCTTCTGTCGATCCCACTGATCCAGAATGAACAGTGTGTTCCTGATCCCAGTGCCCGGCTTATCCAGTTCGAGCACTAAGCGCCAACCTTGAGGCTCGCCCTCTCGTTTTCCACATACACTGCAGCAAAAATCCATAATGGGAGCCTCCTCTCCGACAGCCTCCAGCGATGAGTTCATAGTATTCCCGCGCTCCCGAGCTTGTCTGTGACCGATGGGCCAAGTTGCTGCCAACCTAACCCCGATGCCTTTTATTACGGAATTGGCGTCTCACAGGTTCCCAGAATTTTGCGTCTATATCTATGGACGTTGTTGGCGAAAGAAAGTCACGACCTTGTCCTCACTGGACAACCTTACAGCCCGTGTATGCTTGATTTACATGACCAGATGTCATAACTGCGGACGGGAAATCGGGGCCGGAGTGGTGTGCCCTTACTGCCGGGCGCATAACCCTCCTGTAATTTTTGTAAGCGGCGCGTCCGTAAGCACACCGCCGGTTGCGCAACGATACATTTCGCCGACCCACATCATTGTTGGTCTGTGTGTGCTGGTTTTCCTTGCCATGGTGTTTACCGGAGCGTCTCCGCTGAATCCCACACGCGAGCAACTGTTACGCTGGGGCGCTAATTGGGGACCTCTGTCCCTCGGCGCTCAGCCGTGGCGAATACTCACCTCAAACTATGTACATGTCGGCATAATCCACCTCGGCTTCAACATGTGGTGCCTGTGGAACCTTGGCCAATTAGCGGAGCGCATTCTTGGCCGTTTGAATTTTGTGGTCTTATACACCATCTGCGGTCTCGCCGGCAGTCTCGCCAGCTTGTGGTGGCACCCTATGGTGGTGGGAGCAGGGGCCTCGGGCGCGATTTTCGGTCTTGCCGGTGCATCGATTGCCGCTTTCTACCTTGGTCACCTCCCGATTCCAAAGGCTGCAATGCAGGCAACGATGCGCAGCCTGCTGACCTTTGTCGGCTATAACCTGCTGTTCGGCCTGACTCCGGGCATCGACAACTCAGCGCATATTGGGGGCTTGGTCGCCGGTGTCGTTATGGGCGGCGCACTGTCCAAACACATTCTGGTTTCTCCGGAGAATCGCCGAACGTGGGCACGTCTTACGTGGATCACGATGGCCGCCATCCTGTTCTTCGCTTATAGCGGCCTGCGTCGCTTGTATCCCCAGATGCCGTTGCTGGCAAATCCGCAGTTCGTCGCTGCCCAGCAGATAGCTACCGCGAAACGGCTGCTGCAGCAGCGGCAGGTTGATGACGCCATCGGGCAACTTCAAGATGTGGTTGTGGAACTCCCGAAGGCACCTGAACCGCACAACCTGCTCGGTCAAGCCTATCTACTGCAGCGCAAACCCGATCAGGCCATATCCGAGTTTCAGGAGGCCCTGCGACTCGATCCTCAATACGGCGAAGCCGCCGCCGGATTAGGAACCGCTTATCTGGCCAAAGGAATGAAGCCCGAGGCGGAGGCCGCGTTTCAAAAAGCAACAGAACTGGGTTTCACCAGAAATTAGCGTTCACCGCCACCCAGAAGCAAAAATCCCGCCTTTCCAGCCGGGATCCCTTTCGGGACGGTCGTGAATGCGCTTCAAACGCCAATCACGCTCACCAGCTCTTTCACCGAATCGGCGCTCCTCTGTAGGGCGGCCTGCTCCTCGGCGGTCAGCTTAATTTGGATGATCTCCTCAATCCCCGCCGACCCCAGTTTGCAGGGCACGCCTACATACATCCCGTGAATGCCGTATTCGCCCTCAAGGTAAGCAGCACAAGGAAGAATCTTCTTTTTGTCCTTAATGATGGCGTCCACCATCTCGGTCGCAGCTGCGGAAGGCGCATAATACGCGCTGCCGGTCTTGAGATACTTCACGATCTCGGCTCCGCCATCGCGAGTGCGCTGCACCAACTGCTCCAGTCTGGTAGGTTCGATCAGTTCTGTAATTGGAATTCCCGCGACCGTCGAGTAACGACTCAGAGGAACCATGGTATCGCCGTGGCCGCCCAGAACGAAGGCGGTAACGTTCTCCACTGACACCTTGAGCTCCGCCGCGATAAACGTACGGAAGCGCGCAGAATCTAGCACACCCGCCATGCCGATGACGCGATTTCGCGAGAAGCCGCTCAGTTTGTACGCCGCCTGTGCCATCGCATCCAGTGGATTCGAAACTACGATGATGATGCAGTTCGGCGAGTACTGCACAACTTTGCCCACCACGTCGCTCATAATCTTGTAGTTGGTGTTGAGCAGATCGTCGCGGCTCATGCCTGGCTTACGCGGAATGCCAGCCGTGATGACGACGATGTCCGAGTTGGCAGTGTCGGCGTAATCATTCGTGCCTATGATGTGCGAATCGCGCTTTTCAATCGGCATCGCCTCGAGCAGATCCAATCCCTTTCCCTGGGGCACGCCCTCGATGATGTCGATGAGCACGACATCACACAATTCCTTGGCGGCCATCCAGTGTGCCGCCGTAGCCCCTACGTTGCCGGAACCAACCACCGTGACTTTCTTACGCATGATGCATCACTCCGTAACTATATTGAACTCAGTAACTTTAGACGATTTTCGAAGCTAATACGTGATCTACTCGGCGGCCAGCTCGACAATGGGCTCCATGTTGTGGATCATGTGGGTGGCGAACTCGCTGGTCTTCACTTTGGTGGCTCCTTCCAGCATGCGTTCGAAGTCGTACGTGACCTTCTTCTGCAGAATGGTTTGCTCCATCGAGCCCTCAATCAATCGTGCAGCCTCATGCCAGCCCATAAAGTCAAACATCATTACGCCCGACAGGATCACCGACCCAGGATTGATGACATCGCGATCGGCATACTTCGGTGCTGTTCCGTGAGTGGCCTCGAAAATGGCGTGCTGGTCGCCAATATTCGCTCCTGGTGCAATGCCCAGTCCACCAACCTGCGCCGCCGCCGCGTCCGAAATGTAATCGCCGTTCAGGTTCGGCGTCGCAAGAACCGCATACTCATCCGGGCGGGTAACAATCTGCTGGAAGATGCTGTCAGCGATTCGGTCGTTGACCATTAGCTTTTTCTTCCATGCGCCGTTTCCGTGCGTAGGGTAGATGCTATCGACCACGCCCTTCACTTCAGCGTAGAGGGCGTCGCGAAAATCTTGCGGAGCGAACTCCAGGCCGGGCTCAACCATTTTGGCATTTTCTTCAACGGTCAGGCTGGGATGCTTGTCTTTGTTGTCGATAATCCAGCTCTCGCGCTCCGTAACCACCTGATTACGGAACTCCTTCGTCGCCAGTTCGTAGCCCCACTCGCGAAAAGCGCCTTCCGTGAACTTCTGGATGTTGCCCTTATGCACCAGCGTCACCGATTTGCGACCGTTGTCCAGCGCATGCTTGATTGCCATCCGCACCAGCCGCATTGTTCCCGTAATCGAGATCGGCTTGATCCCGATGCCCGAGTCCTCACGTATGCGCTTGGGCGTCCCGGCCAGCATCTGGTTATTTAGAAAATCGATGAGCTTCTTTACCTGCGGGGTGCCCTGCTTCCACTCGATTCCGGCATACACATCTTCGGTGTTCTCGCGGTACAAAACGATGTTCATCCGTTCCGGATGCTTCACCGGCGACGGAATTCCCTTGTAGTACTTCACCGGGCGTACGCACGCATACAAGTCGAGAATCTGCCTCAGGGTGACATTCAGCGAACGAATACCACCGCCCACCGGCGTGGTGAGCGGCCCTTTGATACCTATTCGCAAATCACGAAACGCTTCCACCGTGTCATCCGGTAGCCACGTCTTAAACCGGTCCATCGCTTTTTCGCCGGCAAACACCTCATACCATGCCACGCGCCGTTTGCCGCCGTATGCCTTCTCGACTGCTGCATCAAACACCCGTACCGATGCCTTCCAGATGTCGCGTCCAGTGCCATCGCCCTCGATGAACGGAATAATGGGCTTGTCTGGGAAAACAAACTTGCCGTTGTCGTACGTGATTTTGGTACCGCTGGTAGGAAAGGGAATGCCGTTGTAGGAAGATGACACTGGACACCTCAGGAAGTATGGGTCGGGAATGAAGAAGACCCTGAGTACTATAAAGTCTCTATGTCGGGAGAGTCACAGATTCCCGGCGACGCAAAGACTACGGTCACCGGAATCTCCATCATGGCCGCGTCTCGCGGTTGTTGGCCGCGCCTCAGAGCCATACGGGAGGAGTAACGGGCTTTCCCGAACCTTCTACGTTATCACCCGCCCTGAAAGCCCTTCAATCAAAAAGGTATTTCCGAAAGATTGCCCGGGTGCTGCCGACCACGTTCTCGAGACGTTCTTCCAGCTCCCTCACTTCCAGCAGCTCCGCCACTTTCGCCCGTGGGTGTTCGCCCTTTGGCACCCACTTGGTGGTTTGGCCAGTGACCACCCGCACAATGTGCTCGAACCTGCGCAGGAACTCGGCATTGTCAGCCAGTTGCTTGGCGTCATCCGTCTCCAGCAATCCCGCGGCTTCGAGCACGCGAACTCTATCCGCCAGATTTCCGTTTTCCCAGATTTCGTTTGTAGCCTGCAGGTACCCCACGAGGTAGTCAATGTCGTAGGTGCCTCCCGCGCCGGTCTTCAGACTGGGAGCTGGGTCGCTCTCTTCCAGCCGCCGTCGCATCTCTTTAAGCTCGCTGGCAAATGAATCCTGTTGAGCCAGACTTGCAATGCCTTCACGCACCGATTGAATTGTTTGCTCGGCCACTTCCCTGCTCCCGGCAACGTAGCGCAAGCGTAGATAGGTGAGTCCCTCCCATGCTTTCGCTTCCTGGCTGAAATACCACGCCAGGCGGTTGCGCGACGTCAGCAACTCGCCTTCGGCACCCCGCGGCCGCAACCGTGTGTCAACGGAAAAAACCGTCCCCTCGAGGGTGTAGGCTGCCAATAACTCAACCAACCACTCTGCCGCACGGCGGCAGAGTGTGCTATCCGCAGACTCGTCGGCCACAAACAACAAGTCAGCGTCCGACATCACATCGAATTCGCAGCTCCCCAGTCGCCCCAATGCCATCACGACGAACCCCTCGGGTTCCCCCGCAGCGCTAAGTGCAAAGCGCAAGGCGTCATCGGCAGTTCTCGAGTTTTCGGAGAGTACGTCCCAAACGCAGCGGGGTTCGAACAGATCCCGCGAAGCCACGCTCAAGATCGCTCTTCTGTATTGTTGCCGTAAGAGCTTCTGAAGGGTCGCCGGATCGTGGTTTTTGGCCATCAGAGGATCGCCGGAGGGGGAATCCTCAAGCTGCACTAGGTCGACCGGGTACCGTACCAGCAGATCGGTCAGGAACTGGCTGTACTCGAAGAAGGTGAGGGCCTTGCGCATTGCTTGAGGCGCCTTTAGAACAGCAGCGAATCGCTCCGGACTGGTTGCAGCCGAATTCAGGAAACGGCCCAGGTTTCGGCGCGCATGCTGCGACAACTTTGCGCCACTTAGTTCTTTCATGAATTGCGGAGCTTCAGTCGACAACCGCTGCATCACCTGGCTGTACGAGTCCTCCGCAGATGCAGGAGCTTCGAGTGCGATATGCGATCTGGTGTCTTGCTCCACGCCATACCGACTTTGGTCCACATAAACGACGCGGTGATAAATCTCAGCCACTGCTGTCATTTGCTTCCTCACTTCCGAGACGAACTGCTCTCCGGAAGGAGCCACCGAATCCGTGGCAACAAAGCACTTCGTCAGCACCTTCAGCTCAACTTCGTCTGACGGGAGTTGGTGCACCTGCTGGCCGTTTCGCAATTGCAGCCGATGCTCGACGTTACGCAGAAACTCGTACGCCTTCGTCAACGTGTGGAAATCTTTCCCGCTGATGTGCTCCTTGTCATGCAGTTTTTGTAGGGCAAACAGGGTGCCGCGTGACCGCAACCAGCTTTCTTCGCCTCCGTACACCCGCTGCAGGCATTGCACCAGAAACTCGATATCGCGAATGCCACCCCGATCCAGCTTCACACTGATTCCGCGTAAGGATCGGTCCCTCACCGCAATTGTCTTGTTCCGCTGGTCCATCCGTTCCCGGCTTTGTAGCGCCGTCTTAACCGCCGCAAAATTGACGTCGGGCTTGTAAACCGCTGGCTCGATCGCGCGCAGAAATTCCCGAGTCAGCGACGTGTCACCGGCTGTGTGTCGCGCTTTGATCATTGCTTGCAGTTCCCAATCCTGCGCGACCCCCGAGTAGTACTCGATCGCGCGCGGCAGCGATACAGCCACGTCACCCCCGCGACCTTCCGGTCGCAGGCGCAGGTCAATGCGGAATACTTGCCCTTCCCTCGTTGGTCGGGAGAGCAATTCAGTTGTGCGCTCAGCCAGGCGTATGAAGAACTCGCGGTTAGTCAGAGCTGCATTGGTGGGCTCATTGCTGCCTTCGTACAAGAACAGCAGGTCCACGTCGGAGCTGTAATTCAATTCGCAACCACCCAATTTTCCCAGTGAGACAATCGCGTATCTCACGAATTGCTGTCGGCCCGCACCATCGATCCGTCGCGGAATGTCATGCCGTCGGCTAAGTTCCGTATAAGCCGCACGTAGCCCAGCTTCGATCAGAGCGTCTGAAAGTTCTGAAATTTCTTCGGTAATCTCTGCGAGCTTGGCGATTCTCAGGAGGTCGCGCAGCACGATCCGCACATAGGCGGCCTTGCGAAACTTGGCCAACGACAAACTCCAATCCTCGCCGGAGCGCGAGTGCATGCGCGCGAACTCCTCGTGGAACTCCTCTCGTGATAGGGCACGTTCCAGCTCCCAGTGTTGTCCGGCCGTTGGCAGCACGCCGGGATTACGTATTACGGTTTCGCTGAGCCAGCGGCTTTGGCCGAAAATCACGCAGGCGTAGTGAAGCAAATTTAGGTCATTAGTAATCCGGGCAACTGCTTTTTCAGGCGCTCTCTCCTGCAAACGGTCAAGACATACGAGTACCGAGTCGGGATCGGGGGAATCCACCAAGGTTCGCATCAAACGCTGATATGCGACGCCGCTCAAGCGCCCGTGAAGCCGAGCCAGATGATGCTCTGCTGTCACGGGTTCTCGAAACTCGATCTGCATCGGGGGGCGTACGGAGTCGGGTTGGATGTCGTCCGGCAAGGTGACTGAGAAAAGAAAACTAGACTCGCCTCAAGCTTAAACGATCGAATCATCCCGATGGTTTGGAAGGGTCACACGAGCAAGTCGAAAGCCAAAGCTTATTGACTCGGTCGTTGTCGCCGATTAGCTTCACAGCGTGCGGACACTGAATTCGCTGTTCGATCTTAATCTTCATCAAACAACTCTCACGCGTGAAATCGTTGCTGGCCTTACCACTTTCACCACGATGTCTTACATCGAGGTGGTTAACCCGGCCATTCTGGCGGCTGCGGGAATTCCGGACGACCCTGCTTTCACTGCAACCGTCTCCGTTGCTGCTTTCGGCTGCTACCTTATGGCTTTCTACGCCAATCGCCCTTTTGCCATCGCGCCTTACATGGGCGAGAACGCCTTCATTGCCTTTACCGATTGCAAGCTGCTTGGCTTGGCAAACTGCACTAGCGGCCATATTCCTTGCGGGAGTTGACTTATGCTTCTCACAGTTCTTCACTTGCGGCAATGGTTGGTCGAGGGGATTTCTTTGTCCCTTCGCTATAGGGGGAAAGCATAAATAAACCGACAAGGATGAGGGCCGGACCATAGGCCTGGGCCGGGATAGCGGCGGCGAATGGTGCAAACAGGAGAGTCAGAAGGAAGCAGGTGCCGGTAACCAACACAGTAAGTCCAGTTCGGCTCCCAGCTTCGATGCCGGTGGCCGACTCCACGAAGGCTCCGGAGGTGGTGGTTCCCAGCACCGGTGCGAGCGTGATTGTGACGGCGTCAACCAGCATAAAGCGCTCGATTTACGGCAGTTGCCCTCCTCATCGAGAAATCCCGCCCGGGCCGAGAGGCCGATCAGTGTCCCTATGGTGTCGACGAAGGCCATGATGAACACAGTGAGCACGATGGGGAAAGCTCGCCAAGTCACTGCTTCACGAAAATCGAGTTGCCAGAAGATCGGAGTGATGGATGGAGGCAGGCTTACGAGACACCTGGGCGGTTCTGCCGTACCGGCGAGGAACCCGATCAGGGCGGTGACAACGATCCCGACGAGAATCACTCGAGGGAATTTGCGGATTGTGAGGGTTGTGCCAGAATGAATTAATAAGTGAGGTATGCTCGAAACCTTTTGTCTTGAGTCCGGCTACAATGAGTCACCACTGATTCAACAACCGCGGGATAGGTCATGAGCCGGGTTCTGGTCATCGGAAGCGAGAACGAAGTAAGCCAAGCAATCGCTGATGCGCTTTCCGCCGCCGACTTTCCCATGGAATACTCAGTTGGGCACGCCGACGCCCTTCAGCGGCTGCGCTCACGGTCGTTCGGTATCGTTGTCACCAGCCCCGCCTGTACTGTAGAGGAAGACCTGGCGTTACTGGAAGAGATGCGCGCCGTCCGGCCCGGTGTAAAGTGCATCGTGCTGGCTCGTCACAGCACTCCTGAGGAGGTTATCGCTGCTCTGCGTGCCCGTGTGTTCGCTTGCTTCACCCCTCCATTTGACGCCGCGGAGATTGCGAACCTGGCTCGCAAGGCAGCCTCTGACAGTCAATGGCGTGATGACATACAAGTTCTATCCGCCAAGCCGGGCTGGGTGTCAGTCCGAGCAAGTTGCCGTTTGCTCACAGCCGAGCGCCTGATGACCTTTGCCAACGAATTGAGTGCTCAACTGCCGGAGGATACGCGGCAGGAAATGCTGCAGGCGTTTCGAGAGATTTTGTTGAACGCGATGGAGCACGGAGCGGCGTTTAATCCCGAGCAAGTGGTCGAGGTCACAGGCGTTCGCACTGGACGAGCAATGGTATTTTACCTTCGCGATCCTGGAGCCGGTTTCCGCCGCGAATCGCTGACCCATGCGGTTATTGCAAATCCGGCGGACGATCCAGCGGCCCACATCGAACAGCGCGAAGCAGAAGGAATGCGTCCTGGAGGCTACGGCCTTCTATTGGCCAGCGGCACCGTCGATGAGCTGATTTACAGCGAGATTGGTAACGAGGTCCTGCTCATCAAGTATGTTGATCGGGTCCCACCGGCCGATCGGACTTAGCGCCCGCCCGTGTGGGCCGAGTGCCCAGATTCGCCGCCGTTAGCATCAGTTGCCTCTTGCGCAACGGAGAACTCTAGCTTGTCGCCTGGCTTTGGTATCGAGGTGCAGAAGTGAGTGCTTCGACTCAAGAGTTCGCGGAATACTATCGCGGCCTCGCGGATGAAGAGTTGTTGAACCTCGCTCTTCAGAAACACGAATTGCTGGAAGCCGCCGCCTCAGCTCTGGAAAGAGAAATGGCTTCCCGCAATTTGGGAGAAGCTGCTCTTCATGTGTTTCGCGAAGGACGCCGCTTGGAAGCCGAGGAGGAACCAGAGGTCGGTCCTCAGGAAGCTTCATCCGAACCACGAGTCGCCACCGAGCTCCCATCGGATTGGTTCGATGATGACGACGAGAGCACCGCGGCTTACTATGACCACCCCACTCGTCCCAAAGCTGCTACTGTGCTGTCGCTTCTGTTCTGGTTGGGCGGAGCCATTGGCATTTCTCTTGGCGTCTTGCAAGTCTCCGGTGGGGTGGCGGAGTTCCGCTCGTCTCCTGGTTGCAAGCGGCATTCTGGACGTGATTTTCGGAGCCTTCGCGTGCGTTGCGGCCTTGGGATTGTGGCAATTGAAGCCCTGGGGAAGAACCTGTGCCTTGCTGCTGTGCTGGCTTAATGTCGCGCTGCAAAGCGTCTACATCGCAGGTTTCGCGTTTATCAGGACGCGCGGTTTTACCGTCGATCCGGTTTACGTGGTTCAGCATTTTGTAGTGTTTCTCGCGAGTTTCGGCTTGGCGATGTATTTTGGCGGCGAAAACGCTCAGCGGATCTTTTGTAGATCGCCGCAGTCCGATTAACGTCTGTCGCGAGCTAATGATGCTCCGCCCCGAGCCCCCTTGTCGTTTCAAAGGTCAAGAATGACGTCCCCATCTGGCTGCGAGCAGCACACGAGCACATTCCCGTGAGATGGCCTCTCAAGAGGCTCGGGGTGATAATCGATCGATCCTCCGATCAGACCTGTCATGCAGGTGTGGCACACCCCCGTCCGGCACGACCATCTGACGGAAACGTCACAGGCTTCCGCTAGCTCAAGCAAAGTCGCGAATCTAGAATCCCATGCGACGGTGATACCACTGCGTGCGAACGAGACTGAGGGCCCAGATCCCCGTGGCCCTTCTGGCAGGTGGGGATTGTGAGCCGTCCCCTTCAGACCAGGTGTAATACCATCAAGAGCACCGAAAGTCTCAGTGTGTACATTCTGGGCGGGCACACCCCATGTTGAGAGTCCGTCGCGCATATTCTGCAAGAATGACGCTGGACCACACAGATAGAAATCGCTGTTGCGCGGTACGTTCAATTTCTTAAGGAGAGCTACTTCAATGTGCCCTTGCAAATCGAAGCTCGGGCCCATTTCGTCGGTTGCAGCGGGTCTGCTGTACAGGATGTAACTTCTACCATTCTGTAACCATTTAACTAGAGAACGCGATTCTTCCGCAAAAGGATGATTAGCACGATTGCGGGCTGCATAGATCCACCAGACCTGACGTTGGGATCTTTCCGCAGCGAGCGCGTGCAGCATTGCCATGACCGGCGTTGCGCCGACGCCAGCGCTCAGTAGAACAACAGGGTCGTCGCCCCGCCGCAGAGTAAAGCTGCCACGTGGTGCGCTGACATCGAGGACATCGCCCACGCCTACGCGAGTGCATAGAAACGAACTTCCAATTCCATTCGATTCGCTCTTAACGCTTATGCGGAAGTGGTCGCTGGATGGCAAGTCGGACAATGAATAGCTGCGAAGAATTGGCCGCCTGTCCGAATCTACTTGCAACCGAAATACAATGAACTGACCAGGCCGAGAAATAGGAAGAGGTTGACCGTCGATCGGAACCAGAAAGAAGGAGGTCACGCTATCGCTTTCCTTACGGATATCCGCGACCCGCATCTGCTTGAATCCCTGCCACGCGGGAGCTTCTTCCTCATTGGCGAGCCCCGGATTCCTGACATCGGATTTCACTTTTGAGTCTTGCTGGAGTATCGCCTGGAAAGACGCTTGCCAGCCCTTGCTGAGTGCCGGGACTCGAAGCGCTCGCATCATATCTTCGCGAGAATGTCCGGGCAAATACAAAAGAGCATCGATGCGGGCCACTGTGATTCCTTCGGGACCATCGGCTACTTTCACGATGTCATCCCCAGCGCCAACCTCACCTTCCTGCAACACGCGAAAGTAAAATCCTGGCCTTCGGTGTGTCACAAGCAGGGCTGGCATGCGAGGCTCGTTTAGACGGATGCCGACTCGATAACAGGTGACACGCGGTTGAGTCACCTCGAATATTGCATCACCGATGCGGTATCGATCGCCGATGCAGACCTCGTCATCGGCAAGTCCTTCGACCGTGAAGTTCTCACCGAATTGGCCGAAACTGAAGTCATCGCGGCCAAGGAAGCGCTCCCAGTAATGGTACGAATCTATCTGGTAGACAAATACGGCCCGCTGCTCCCCGCCGTGACCAGCGAGATCCGCTTGTGCATCGCCATCGATATTGAGCTTGCGCACCATCCGCCGCTCGTTCAACGGAAATTTCCAGATCGCTGTTCGCACAGCCTTGCCGTTCCACGTCACAACGCGGGGAAGGCCGACATTCATCGAGAGCAGTCGGGCCATTTACTAAAATCCTCCTCGGAGATTGAGATGATGCGGCCATTCTGCACGCATGCCGTTCCGTAGCCGCGCGATCATCGCGGGTACGGAACATACTTTAATTTTTGTTTTCGTTCATCGTTCCTCGATTCTTCTCAAAACAATCAAGGCGCAACCAGGGAGCTTATAGGCCTTTGTTCAACGGGTTTGGCCTCAACCCACTTTACACTGGAAGGTACGACGCCTCTATTCAGGCTTTGTCAAAGCGCCATTCGTCTGCCCCAAACGTCGACCTGA
>DASRAA010000082.1:0-4324 GCA_035638375.1 Binatia bacterium
GCACGCTCCAAAAACAGGGTTTTGACACAGTCTGGCGCAGCGTTATGTATCTTGACGACTAGCCCTAGGATGAGTGAACGAGGTTATGAAAAAGCTGATTGATCTTAGCCATACCGTCGAGCACGGCATGCTCACCTACAAAGGACTGCCCGGCCCAATCATTTGTGATTTTCTCAGCCGCGAGGCATCAAAAGCGCACTATGCCGAAGGCACCACCTTCCACATCGGGAGAATCGATATGGTGGCGAACACGGGCACCTATCTTGATGCCCCCTTTCATCGCTACGCCGAGGGCAAGGATCTCTCGGAATTAGCCTTAGAGGCGATCGCCGATGTCGAAGGCGTCGTATGTCGAGCTGACGCAACGGCACGGGCCATCGGGCCAGCGCTCTTCTCTGGAGTCGAGGTGCAAGGCAAAGCGCTCTTAGTGCATACGGGTTGGGCGCAGCACTGGGGCTCAGAACGTTACTTTGAGGGCCATCCCTTTCTCACCGCTGAAGCGGCAGCATGGCTGCAAGCCTCGGGGGCGGCGCTGGTGGGGATTGATTCGCTCAACATTGATGACACGTCAGGCGATGAACGCCCTGTGCACTCCATCTTGCTGGGCGCGGATATCCCCATTGTGGAACATCTGTGTCATCTAGAGCAGCTTCCAGAGGCGACGTTTCGATTTCATGCGGTCCCCGTGAAAGTAAAACACTTTGGCACGTTTCCAGTACGCGCCTACGCGGTGGTCGAAACATAACGTTTAATCGGGATAAACTCAAGAGATTACAAGAGGTGAGAACTATTTACAAAACTCGCAACCAGTGAACTACCTGAACATGCTCCCGACAGCCACATCTTGTTATTTCTAAGGGTTGTGCTCCGGCAGTGCCGGCGCTACAATGGCGGCTGAAATTTCTACCCCCAAAAGTGGAATCCAGGTGACGTTGATGGATCCTGATTCTGTTGCATGGATAACAGCATTGCGCTCTGAGAGCACAACTCGACACGGGTCTGAGTCGCGTCTGCATCGGCTGCTAATGCGCGTGGCTTACGCCGAAGCCCAGCGCCGGGCGCCCCTGCTGCCACGTCACACCATTGCCGAATTCGACGATCTCTGCACGCAGGCGGCCGACGACGCCCTGCTGGCCATCCTGGGGAAGATGGATGACTTCCAGGGTCTCAGCCGTTTTACAACCTGGGCCAGCAAATTTGTCATTCTGGAGATTTCCTCCCGCCTCCGCCGGTCTGCGTGGCGTGACCGCCGTATCGAATGGGATGATGCAGAGTGGGAGCGCCTGGAGGAATCTGCGCCTGGAGTGGAACAGCGGGTCGAGCAACGCGAGCAAGTGGCGATACTCCGGCTGGCGATGGCAAGAGATCTCACGGAGCGACAGCGCCAGGTGCTGACCGCCGCCGTCGTGGATGAAATTCCTATCGACGTTCTAGCCCAACGTATGGACACTTCACGCGGCGCCATTTACAAAATCCTGCACGACGCGCGCGTGAAGTTGCGCGCCTCGCTAATGCCAGGCCAGGGGGCGATCCACAGCCCGGAAACGGGGAGAGCCCTATGAACAGGAAACTGGTGGAAAACCTGCTGCGTACCGAGGACAGTGATCCGGGCTGCGAAGCCAGCTTCGCACGGCTCGACCAGTACGTCGAGGCCATCATCCAAGGGCACGACGGCACAGCGCTTTTCCCGGATATCGCGGTGCATTTGCAGCATTGCGACGCCTGCCGCGAAGACACCGAAGGTCTCCTCGAGGTCCTGCGAAAAAATATTGCGGCCGAGCAGTAAGATTTGTCTGGACCATAACCGCTAACCCTACGTACGGATTGCAAAGCAACAACAGCCCACAGTGCACCAGCACTGGCGGCCGTTGCCCAAACGTCCTGCGCAAAGGAGCGCACCATGGTTCAGTACAAGACTGCCAACGTTCATGGAATGTCCGTCTTCTATCGTGAAGCAGGCACGCCCGGTTTCCCCAAGCTTGTTTTGCTCGGGGGCTTTCCCGCATCATCGCACCAGTTTCGCAACCTTTTACCGGCTCTGGCGGACAGGTTTCACGTCATCTCGCCGGACTATCCCGGGTTTGGCAACTCGGATATGCCCGATCCATCGACCTTTCCTTACACCTTCGATCGCCTTGCGGAAGTCGTCGAAGGACTATTTACCCAGCTTGCGTTTGATCACTTCGGCCTGTTCATGCAGGACTACGGCGGACCCGTTGGTTTTCGCATCTTAAGCCGCCACCCGGAGTTGGCCGAGTGGCTGGTGCTGCAGAATACCAACGCCTACGAAGAAGGCTTCACAGCCGTCTGGGACGGCATTCGCCATGCACTGTGGAAGGATCGCGGGGCACACACGGAAGTCCCTTTGCTGCCCTTCCTTTCTCTGGACGGGATCAAGACCGCCTATTTGCATGGACATCGCCGTCCGGAGCTTATCAGCCCGGATAACTGGAACATGGATTTCCGCTTCATGGAACGTCCACAGGCACGTCGCGTGCAGCTGGACCTGTTCTACGACTATCGCACGAACGTCCAACTCTACCCGGAGTGGCAGCAGTTCCTGCGTGAGCGGCAACCGAAGACGCTGATCTTCTGGGGACAGCATGACATTTTCTTCACTCCTGAAGGCGGCGAGGCTTATCTGCGGGATCTACCACAAGCCGAGCTGCACCGGCTTGACTCCGGGCACTTTGCCGTAGAAGACAGCCTTGACACCATCGTCTCGAACATCAAGCGCTTCTACGATGAAAAGGTGGCTGCAGCGACTTCGATGTGCCTTGTGTAGCAAGTCGCGTAGCGCGTCAGGTTATATATCGACTCCTGGTCCGGACTCTATGCCACGCCCGCACCAGAAGCCGGAGTCACAATTCCAAGGGACGGTTCAGAGGAGTTCTCACGATGATCGTCAAGGCAATCTGGCGGTATCCCGTCAAGTCGATGGCAGGCGAGAGGCTTGCCGAGGCCCTGCTGCATGACCTGGGAATCCGTGGAGACCGTCTGCTGCATGTCGAGGACGCCCACGGCCGATGGATCACTGCACGCTCGCACCCGCAACTGCTCGGGTTTCATGCGCGCATGAACGGAGATGGCGTCCCCCTGGTCGATCAACTCCCATGGTCATCAGAGCAGATTCAGCGGGAAGTTGAAGGCGTTGTCGGTCCGGGTGCGCGACTCGTCTGCAGCACTTCGGCTGAGCGCTTTGACGTGCTTCCGCTGCTGGTGGCATCAGACGGTGCGATTGCCGCGTTTGGCTATGATGGCCGGCGGCTACGACCCAATATTGTTATTGCTGGCGTGGACGGGTTAGCCGAGCGCAACTGGCCCGGCAAGTTTCTGCGTATCGGGAAGGTAGTGATCGCGGTCCAGGACCTGCGCAGTCGCTGCGTCATGACTACTTACGATCCCGACACCTTGCAGCAGGATATAGACGTGTTGCGTTCCATTGTCGGGAAATTCGACGGGAAGCTGGCCCTGAACTGCGCCGTAGTATACGGAGGCGTGATCCGCGAAGGAGACCATGTTGAACTGGCCAGTGACGCATAGTGACGCCCTGTGATCGGCGCCCCGGCTGCTACCAAACATGCGGTGCATCAGCGTCGTCAATGAGGCGGTGAGGATCCGTATCTTCGCAGGAGCCGTATGACATCGCACGGCTCTGTCAACAGCAAGCGACGAAGGGAGGACATATGAAGAATTTTGACGCCTATGTATTTTCGCAACAGCCTGGCTATCACGAACCGACCGTACGGCTGGCATTCGCCAGAGCGGTGCCCTTGAGAACGGTCGTCGTCTACTGCTATGATCCGCGTGCCGTCGGCATTCCTGCGGCCGTGGCGCGGCAGTTCGGCGAGGTCTATCCAGGCGACATTATCACCGATGCACAGGGCAACAAGGTGGCATCGACCACCACACTGTTCGAAATCGTCGTGGCCGGTGGCCGCGCCATCGATGCGCTTCGCTCCATCACCGTGGCACAGCATCTTTTTGGCATCCAGAATATCGTCGTCGTACACCATACCTATTGCGGTGCGACAACGTTTACTGCTGACGGCATCATCGCTGCCTACAGACAGGAACATCACACCGACATTGCGGAGCTCTACGAGCGTGACAGCATCTGTATTAGGGACTACGTTGCGTCACTTGAGCATGACATCCGCCTTGTGCGAGCATCGCCAGGCACTCCTCAACACGTTAATATCTACGGCTATGTCTACGATATCGACATAGCTGAACTGTCGCTGGTGATTGAGGATAAAGGCGCGGTACCAGTCTGAGACATGTATGTCCACCATGGACATCAACCCCAAGGCACCCCGCGAGT
>DASRAA010000083.1:0-6186 GCA_035638375.1 Binatia bacterium
GCACTCTGAAAAACGAGAAACTAGCCTCTTTCATGCAAAGACGAATTGCCATTTTGGGAGCATCAGGCGCGGTAGGAAGTGCACTAGCTGGCCACGTCCTCCGCCCCAGGCTGCTTCAGGCTGGAGATGAACTTCAACTCGTTGGGCGAGGCGTTCCAACGAACTGGCGGAAGCTACTAGCAATACGCGCAGACCTGATGGACGCATCTGGGATCGGAGCGAAGAGAATCCAGTTCCGGATCTGCATTCAGCCTAAGCAAGCCCGCATCCCGGCGATCGCAGAAACACAGGCGGCAAGCTGTTCGCTGATCGGGGTGGCGCCCCCCCGACTTTACTCGTTTCATCGCGGGCAAGGTAGAATACTGCCCAATCCGCACTTAGAAGTGACATTCGGGTTTCGTTAACTGCGGGAATCAAACAATCCCTTTGCCCGTCCTCGACGACGGTCTGATATTCAACAGATTGGTGACCTCGAGTTGCTCATGCCAGTGAACAGGGTCCTAATCCAGCACTGCTTTACTTCATGTCTCGTCGTCAGCGCACTGGGCTGCGCGGTTGCGCAGAATGCGCCACCCACTCCAGATCGTCCGTGGACTTCGGGCTACGAGCAGCAGATTCAAATCCAGAACCAATCGCTTCCGGCGCCGAAGTTCGCACTCGACCCGAACAAGGCCTATTCGCTTCCGGAACTGGTCGATCTCGCCGAGCAGCACAGTCCCCAGACGCGTTTTGCGTGGGAACGCGCCAAGGCACACGCCGCAGCGCTGGGCATCGCGCGCAGCGAGTGGTATCCCACGCTGGGCGCGATTGCGGCCGGGCAGGTGGACCGCTTCGCCCTACTGATTGATACGAATTTCTTACGCCAGACGGTATCAACCTCTGAGCTTGATTTACAACTCAACTACGCCATTCTGGATTTCGGGCGCCCGGCCCGTATCGCTTCGGCAAGCGCTCAGCTTCTTTCCACGGACTTCGGCTTCAACGACGCTCACCGCAGAGTGATCTTTCAGGTTGAGGAGGCCTATTACCGGGTGCTCAGCAGCGCCGCCCAACTGCAAGCGGCAGAGGCCAACCTGGCCAATGCACAGGCTGTGCAAGCCGCCGCGGAAGATCGCCTGGCGAACGGACTTGCCACCCGGCCCGACGTGCTGGAAGCGCAAAGCGCGACAGCGCAAGCACAATTCGATCTGCAGTCCGCGATCGGCTCACAGGCGATCGCGCGTGGTGATCTTGCCGCGGCGCTTGGCACCTCGGCTTCGGTCGCCGTGAACGTGCAACCAGTCACTACGCTCACCACACCTGACACGATCGAGGATTCGGTTGAGCAACTGATTACGCGCGCCTTGCAGCAGCGCCCTGACCTGCTGCAACAGGTGGCAGACTTGCGCGCCCGTGAGGCGGCCGTGAAGGAAGCGAAATCAGCGTATTATCCCAGGCTCAAGGTGGAAGTCGTCGCTGGGCCGCAATATCTCTACGGATTTCAGGAGCAGATTCCGGCGACCCAAACCAGTCTCTTAGCGGGAACTGCCACAGCCAGTTTGAACTGGAGCATCTTCGACGGCGGCGCCCGGCGCAGCAATGTCGCGCAGGCCGAGGCGAACAGCCGGGCAGCATCTGCGCAAATTGATATCAGCCGGAACCAGATCGCCGATGAGGTGTGGCGGTCCTACTCCAACGTGAAGACCGCGTTCCGCCAGCGAGAGGCTGCAACTTCATTGCTGAAATCTGCCGAGGAGTCATACAACGCGGCGCTCGAAGCCTACAACTACGGCGTCCGGAACCTGCTCGATGTAACGAATGCCCAGCGAGTGCTCGCTCAGGCGAGGACCGCCGACATCACGGCGCGCACTCAAGTGCTCACGACATTAGCCGATCTGGCCTATCGCACGGGCGATCTGCTGCGCGCGGCCGCTAAGGCAGGCAAGCCATGAAGCTCATTCAATACACCACGAAGTCCGGCTGCCTCGCTGTCTTCGCACTGACGTTCCTGACGGGCTGCCAGCGGGCACCGGCTTTCAATGTTCTCGGTTCATACTTTCCCGCCTGGCTGTTCTGCCTGTTTGTGGGAATTGTGCTGACGGTCGCAGCACGCGTGGTCTTTCGAAAATACAACGTAATGGAGGCGCTCAATCCTCCCCTGCTGATGTATTCGTGCATGGCCGCTTTCTTCACCTTCGCCATCTGGCTGATCTTCTTCCGCTCCTGAGGAGGAATCGAGATGAACGACACGGAGACCGTTCTCGCTCCGGCGCCGTCCACGATTCGCAACTTACGTATTGGAATCGTCGCGGCTGCCGTGATCACCGGACTGCTGGTACTGTATGTCGTCAACTACTACCCGCGAACGGATACGGCTGTGGTCTTTGCCAATTACATAGGAATCGCTCCCCAGGTAGATGGACCGATCACACACTTCAACGTGCACGACAACCAGTACGTGAAGTCAGGCGAATTGCTGTTCGAGATTGACGAGCGGCCATACCGTTATGCGTTGGAGCGAGCGCAGTCGGAGCAGCAGATGCTCGAAGGCCAGATCGTCGACACCAGCCGCACTATCGCCGCCCAGAAAAGCGGGGTTTCGGTCTCGCAGGCGAACATGCACAGCGCGCAAGCCGACCTCAACCGCTACGCGGCCGCCGTGAACGAAGCGAAGGCCGATGTGGCCAATTCGGAACAAGGGGTTGCGCGCGCCAAAGCGGAATGGTCCTATGCGAGCAACAATCTGCATCGCGTCGAACCGTTGCTGGCGAAGCAGTTTGTCACCGCCGATCAGGTCGATCGGGCCCGCACCGCCGAAGTGGCACAGGCGCAGGCGCTCAACCAGGCCGAGTCGCAGCTGAAGCTAAGCCAGGCGCGGCTGCTTTCGGCGCAGGCCCAGGATGAGCGCTCCAAAGCCGTGTACACGCAAAGCCAGGCCCAAGTGGAGCAGGCAAAACATGCCGTGACGACGCTCGATCCGCTCACGGCAGAGCGAGGAGCGCGGCGGTCCGCCGTTCAAACGGCCCAATACAACCTGGACAACTGCAGAGTTTACGCGCCTTTTGATGCGCGAGTGACGAACCTCATCCTGTCGGAAGGTGCTTATGCGCATACCGGCCAGCAGATGTTCACGCTGATCGATGCGCGCAACTGGTGGGCCATCGGGAACTTCCGCGAGACCCAGCTCAAGCACATTGCTCCGGGAATGAAAGCTGATGTTTATCTGCTCTCGCATCCTAATGTGCGTTTTGCCGGGACCGTTGACAGCATCGGATTCGGGGTTACGCCTGCGACGGACGTCATCAGCAATCTTGGCAATGGGCTTCCTTCACTGGAGCGGACACTCAACTGGGTGCACCTCGCTTCGCGCTATCCGGTTCGGGTGCGGATCACGGATGCTCCTCCTGACATGCTGCGGCTGGGCGAAACGGCGGTGGTGGTGATTCGAGGTTTCTGAAGATGTGCAATTCGTTGGGTAAAGTATGCCGCGCGGACTAAAGTCTGCGCGGAAAAGGAATAGACGCCCTAACGGCACGACTCGAGTCGTGCTCTGACGCAAGACCGCTGGCGATGAGAGTTTTCCCGCCCGCGCGGCGAGTGAAGCCATGCACCTGACGCAACCCGCTGGTGAAGTGAGAGGTACTGCATCTCTAATGTAATTCCAAGCCCGATAGCACTGGTCAGTGAAAGGTAGTCGCTGAAGATGGCCACACTCGTAGCTCCGACGGTTGTAGCGCAATCGCGTCCCGGCTGGTTTTGGGAGTTCCTGCGGGAAGAGTTGGAGCCGTATCCCGAACGGGTGCAGCTTGTAGGACGAATGGTGCTGGCCGCCACGCTATCAATGCTGATCTGCGAGGCCTATCGCGTGCCATACGCATTTCAGGCGCCCGTGCTGGCCCTGTTCGTGTCGCGCGAGAGCACGCGGGCGACTCTGAATTCGGCGCTGACGATGTGCGTTGCGCTAGCGTCAGGCGCGGTGTTCGTCATCGGGTCGGCGACATTATTCACCATCAACGATGCGGTCCATTTCATCTGGGTTGGACTAGCCCTGTTCCTTGTCTTCTATGCACTTTCCGCTGTCAACAATTACATCGGGATCTTGCTGTTTTCCGTCATCATCACCGTCGGCCTGCCTTTGTGGGACCGCGCGGTTCCCGCCGAAATAAACGTAGAAGACACCCTATGGCTGGTGTGGGTTGGAGTTGTGGGTGTGGGGAGCACGTTGCTGGTAGAACTTGCGTTTGCGCGGCTGCGTCCGGGAGATAACGTGATTGTTCCTCTGACCGAGCGACTGAGCGCGGTGGAGGCTGTTTTGGGTTCCTATGCGGAAGGCCACCCGCCTGATCACAATGCGATCCGGCAAATCAACCGCTACGCGATGCTGGGCACATCGCTGGCGATGAGGAATTCCCAGCGCTCGGGTTTCGACCTCGTGAGTCGCGCAATCACCGGCGGTGTAATTGCCCTGGTGGGTACGCTGGTGGACACCACCGCCGGATTGACCCAAATTGCGGTTCGTCCCAGCGATGACGAGCGCCGTCGGTGCCGGAATTTGGCCGATCATCTCGCACAGCTTCGTTCCGATTTTGTCGCCCGGCGGATTCCCGAGCCAATCGAGTTTAAGAACTCGGGTTCCGAAGCCGTAGGTCTCCCGCTTCTGGGCGAACTGGAAGAGACGGCAGAACTAATCCCGCGGATCTTCGCCGCGCCGCGGCTTGCACCAGCGAGCACGAAGCCGGGATTCAGTGGAAAGATGGAGGATGGTGCCCAAGCAGTCCAACCTCCCTCCGCCTCGCTTTTAGCGCACGACGCCTTCACCAATCGAGCGCATCTGCAGTTTGCGGTGAAAGGCACGATGGCATCGATGCTTTGTTATGTCCTCTACACGGTAGTGGATTGGCCGGGCATCAGCACCTCGGTTGTGACGTGCACGTTTACGGCACTCTCGACCATCGGCTCGTCGCGGCAGAAGCAGATTCTTCGTATTCTCGGTGCCGCAGTCGGCGGCTTCGTGCTGGGAATGGGTGCGCAGATCTTTATCCTGCCTTACGTGGACAGCATTTTTGGTTTCACGATTGTGTTTGTTTTCGTCACTGCGGTTTCTGCCTGGTTCATGACGTGCAGTCCCCGTATTTCTTATTTTGGCGTACAGATTGCTTTGGCTTTTTACCTGATTCATTTGCAGAAGTACAGCTTTGAGACTTCGCTTGGCATAGCCCGTGACCGCGTCGTGGGCGTTTTGCTCGGGCTGTTCGCGATGTGGCTCATCTTCGATCAGCTATGGGGGCACCCGGCATCCGTTGATCTGAAAAATAGTTTCGTGAGCACCGTTCGTTTAATGGCGCAGCTTGCGCTAGTGCCCAATCTCGGCGACCGCAAAGAAAGCATTCAGCGTCTGTATGCTCTGGGACAAACCATCAATGCCAATTTCAACCAAGTCAAAAGCCTCTCCGACGGAGTGTTGTTTGAATTCGGCAGCTCACGTGCTTTTGGCTTGGCGTTGCGCAGCCAGGTAAAGCGATGGCTGCCTCCGCTTCGCGCTCTCTTTCTGGTTCGCGGAGCTATGCTGCGTTATCGACTGGAATTTCCGGGCTTTGAGCTACCCAAGGAAATGGAAGCCCCGCAAGCCGAGTTCGATGAGGAGCTGTCGAAGGTGCTTGAATGCCTGGCTGACTGTCTTGAGGGGAAAGCCGACGCCCCGGTGCCAGCCCTGGAGGAGGCGCTGGCGTGTGTCGAAGACGCCGGCAAGGGGCAAACGTCACCTCATGTCCGCGACTTTCTTGTGCTTTGCCGGACCGAGGTGCAACTTGCGCGGTCTCTGGCCTGCGACTGCAATTTGTAGGAAGGCGATGGGGCGGTTCACCTATTCAAGCCACCACATTCTTGTGATTTTCGGGAACCGCCAATGGCCGCCCGCCAACGGCTTACCATAATAGCCAGGCGGACCATACAACTCCGGCTGTTGCGGCAGCGCTGCTTCGAAATACTAGTACACTGTCAAGCGGGAAATTCGGCGAAGTAGTCCTTGAGCTTGGATGTAAAGATATGGTGCACGAACGACACCAACGACGCGGTTGACCAGCCGAACATCAGCACACCAATCACCGCTTCTGCGGCTCCGGTGATTCTCCACTCATGCGGCAGCAGCACATCCCCATAGCCGAGCGTAGCGTAGGTCACCGTTGAGAAATAGAAAGCCGTCTCAGC
>DASRAA010000084.1:0-29661 GCA_035638375.1 Binatia bacterium
AATCGCCCATAGAACAAGTAATAGGGGCATCCCGAGATTCAGGCCGGAATGCCCCGGTTTAATCGGCTAACCCCTAAGCAAACTCACCCGCTCCCCTGCACCGCCTGTAGGTCTGCCATCACAAGGTTTGCATATCGCCGCTCATCTCAAGCCTGTCGCTCACGCCTGCTGCGCCCGGAGCAGCTTGCGCCGTTCTTTTCGGTGGATGTGTTTCAAGATTTTGACCCCGCTCCCTAAGTCGGCCTATGCCATTTCGGGTTGGTGGACCACGAACCACATGTTTGGGGCTTGACACGAGGCTGCCCCCGTATGGAGGACGTTTATCCCAAATGGCTGTAATCATTATCCCTTCACAACCTACCATAAAAGTGGTAGCGTATGCCGCTTTCTGGCGCTTTGCGATGTAGCTAAAATCACAGATGCTTAGAACTTTAAGGTCATTGCCGTAAGGTTATCTTCGTCTCCTGCCTCTCGCTTGCGTCCATGACGTATCGAACGGTTGGCGGGCTTACCCGCAAGTCGAACTGTGTGCAACTCGGGGTTGGCCAGTCCGCCCCTTGCGGGTTCTTCTTATTTGCAGCCTTTGCGGCTCGCCGTCACAGCGCTGCATACCAAATCGCCGTCCCGGTACGGGTATCTCGTTCCCGCGCAAAGACCCATGCTGGTACTCCAGCGTGGGCTTTTGCACGCGCCTCAGAGAGCCGCTAAACGCGATTGCGGGGACACAGGTCGCAAGCCACGAACGGGCCGTACAAGCTGACGAAAGGAGAAGCACGAACGGGCTTTCATCAAGCTTTCCCTTCGAGGTGCATCGCGCTTGAGGCCGCTAAGGTACACACTGTCGTGTGACGGTAATTACTTGACAAAGTACTACTACACAATTAGCCTTCCCAGCCAGTAACCTCAAGCTAGGTCTCAGCGGCATAGGGGAATCTGCCCGGTTTGTGCCGTCCGAGTTTCTTAGCACAACAGCATGAAGGGAGGGACTATGATCGTCACCGCTATGGTGATCGTCATCAGCATCCTAAGCGCGATGTGGGGCTCCTGATCACACCGTCCCCTCTGAAGGCTTTCATGAGCTAGCACCGTGCGCCGCTCATCTAGCCATTTAACCCATTGAAGAGCTTCAGCCGGAGCTAACTGCTTCGGCTTTTCTGTTTGCAGTTAACCGTTCCGATGCTCGGTCAGGAGTGCATCAGTATGGCCAGCTACTCAGAAGCTCTACGATTACTTGCGATAAACCGCGTGGCTGTTGAAAAACTCTTTTGCTCGGTTATTCGGCTGAGATCGGGTGACCAGAAATGTCTCGAAATTCGTGCAGATGGTTTATAGGGCATCCTAGCGCGATGTGATTTCTGCAGTTTCGGGCGGATGCTGTCCTGGAACCCTCAGGTAGGTCTGCCAAGTACAATCCCGAGGAGGGAGCTCGCATGCAATCGCAGCAGCGTCAGGCTGGCACAGCCGTCGCCGCAATACTTGCGTCCGGACTTGGTCTGTTTTTCGGCACGGGGTTGCATCCGGTCTGGTCGCTCACGTGGATCGCGCCAATTCCGGTGTTAGTCGCCGCAGCGCGGCTTTCACGCGGATGGACGTTTGCTACGGCTTTCGTCGCTTGGCTACTGGGCGGCCTGAACATGTGGAACTACTTCCACGAGACACTCGAGATTCCTCTGATTCCGGTAATACTGTTCAGCTCGGGACCGGCGCTGGTCTTCGCCTGCGTAGTGCTGATGTATCGGCGTTTCTTGCGAGTCTCGGGATGGCAGGCAGCGCTGGTCTTCCCGACGCTCTGGGTGACGTATGAGTACGTGTCGGCGCGGCTCTCGCCGCACAGCACGTTCGGAAACATTAGCTACAGTCAGATGAATTTCCTGCCCGTATTGCAGATCGCGTCTTTCACAGGGATTTGGGGAATCAGCTTCTGCCTGTTCCTGTTTGCTGCGACTGTGAGCGTCTTGTTGAGTGGAGATCGCGTGAGAGGGACGCGAGGTTGGCTCGCGGCAGCAACCTTCGTTTGGCTTGTGCTGGTGATCGGCTTTGGAGGGTGGCGGCTGCTTTCGCATGATCCCACGCAGAACACCGTCATGGTCGGGTTGGTTGCCTCAGACCTACGGGAGAACATCATTACCGTAAAGCCGGAAGACACGATCAGGCTGATGCGCAGCTATGCCGACGAGGCGCAAATACTCGCGGCGCAGGGTGCGAAGGTTGTGGTCATTCCTGAGAAAGTCGGGGTCCTGCTGGATTCGGAACTGCCTAAGGTGGATCCGATGTTTCGCGACGCGGCGCAAAAGTCGGGCGCAAAGATTGTGATTGGCGTCATCCATCCAACGACTGGCGGCAGGTGGAACGAGGCGCGGCTATACGCTCCCAATGGAGAGATCAGAACCTACGAGAAGCACCACATGCTGCCGGCATTCGAATCCGACCTCACTGTTGGCACGAGCCGAACGGAGTGGGACGAGAGTTCCGGGCACTGGGGCATGGAAATCTGTAAGGACATGGATTTTCCGGAACTGAGCCGCGAATACGGAAACGACGGCACGGCGCTGCTGATCGTTCCGGCGTGGGATTTCGTCGCCGATGGGTGGCTCCATGGGCGTATGGCCATGCTGCGCGGCGTGGAGAGCGGGTTCACGATTGTCCGCGCTCCGAAACATGGCATCCTCACGGTGACCGATGACACAGGTCGTGTGCTGGCCGAGCGAGTGACCGGGGCCGAACCGTTCACATCGCTGGTAGCCGCTGCGCCAGTACGTCATAGCGACACTGTCTATGCGCGATTGGGCGATTGGTTTGCCTTGCTCAATGTCGGAATGGCCGCGTTTCTTCTTTTTCGCGCGATCGGGCGACGTAAACCGCAACCTTAAGGCGGGACGTCCGATCTCATCACCATTTCACGCATTATGAAAGGGCGCCCCGATGCGGTAGGGTGTGAGTTCGCAACTCAACCTACACAAAGGAGCGCCCTTACGTGACTAGCGCAAAGTATATCGGTCTGGATGTTGACCAAGCAACGATTGCAGCGGCAGTGCTGGATGCTAACGGCAAGTTGGTAATGGAAGCGATTGTGGAGACGCGAGCCTCGAGCATACTCGACTTTATCGGTGGAATTCGCGGCGAACTCAACATCAGGTTCGAGGAAGGTGTCTGTGCGGAGTGGCTGTATGGTGTGCTGAAGTCACATGCGCACAAGATCGTGGTCTGCGACCCACGAAAGAATGCCCTGCTGAAGGCGGGCAACAAGAATGACCGCATCGATGCACGTAAGCTAGCCGAGCTGCTACGGGGTGGGCAACTGAAGCAGGTCTACCCTGGCAAGCGGGGAGTTCGTACCCTTAAAGAGCTGGCGCATAGTTATCTGGTACTGACGCAAGCTGTCACCCGAGTGATGAGCCGCATTAAGGCGGTGTATCGCAGCGTGGCCATCCGCTGTCCTGGCCAGCGGGTTTATAACCAGCGTTGCCGTGAGCAGTGGCTAGAGCAGTTAGCCGAGCCGGGTCTCGAGCGAAGAGCCGAACGACTGTATCAACAGTTGGATCTGCTGCAGCCATTGCGACAGCAAGCGCGGCGTGAGTTGATCGCCGAGAGCCGCAAGTACGCAGCTCGCCAACTGCTGGAACAGATTCCGAGCATCGGGCCGATCCGGGCGGCGCTGCTGATCGCCATCATGCAAACGCCGCATCGCTTCCGCACCAAACGCTTGCTATGGGCCTACAGCGGCCTGGGCCTAGAGATACGCAGTAGTAGCGATCACGATTTTAAGAACGGACGATTGCAGCGTCGCCCCAAGCAGATCTCGATTCGCGGCCTGAACCGCAATCACAATCCTGAGCTGAAGAACCTGTTCAAGAGCACCGCACTGTCGGCCAGCCTGCAAGCGGGACCATGGCAGGAGTGCTACCAACGGATGCTGGCTCGACTCATTAAGCCGGCGATGGCGCGACTTACCCTGGCGCACAAGATTGCCGCGGTTGGTTTAGTCCTGTGGAAGAGAGGAGAAAGTTTCGATCCTGAAAAACTGCCAATGCAAGCAGCTTGAGAGCCTCAGCACTCCCCTGTGTTTCCTGACGGCGGGAGGTCGTTCGGCCGAGAGGCTCTGGGGTCGAGGGTGAGTATCCAGTTACTTGTTCGGCAACGTGTGCTTCGGCACCCAGCCTCCGATTTCACTCTATGCCCCCTCAGACAACCGAAAAAAGCTATAGGCATCGAGTCTCCGATAGAACCATCCGGTTGCCATAACAACCAGCGTCTTGCTTGCACAGCCTCTGATTCGGAACGACGCAGGGCTCACGTTGATGAACCACCAGGGAACGAACGAGGTACTCAGAATGCCTACAGAACACAATCGGGGCTGGATGTGGAGGGAACCTTTTGTCTTCCAGTCGTCGGGAGAAAAATGTCTCTTGACATCCCCTTTCATAGAACAAGTAACCGCGCAATTAGCGAATGACAGCAAGCCGAAGCTGCGATCTCAACACCTTTTCGGCGCTGAGGAGATTAGGTGTGTAATCGGGCTGTTTTATATTCAACCCTTGCGGTTCTCATCTAGCGAGGGTCAACTTCGGTTAGCAAGCGTTTCGGCAGGCCAACGCAAGAAATTCACTTTCACGATCACAAGCTGCAAACAGGTGGATAACAGACTGGAGCCACGTGTCTACGTTGCAGATGGAACGAAGGCTTACTCTGTCTATGCGGGACTTTTCGAGTGCCGCAGCGAATGAAGAATATCGGGACACTTCGGGGCGCGGGTTGGATTCAATCATAGGCGGTAAATTTTGTGCTAATTTGTGCTACCAAATGTGGGATGCATACCTTCCGTCCCTTCTAGCGCATTGGAGAATCAGCAAGTTACTGATTCTATTAGTAGGTTCTCATTCTTCTTCAGAATCTCTGCCACCGCGTTTACGTCATCCATGGTGTTGTACACATGGAAGGAGATCCGCAATCCGTCGTAACGATTCGAAACGAGGATTCCGCTTTCAGCCAGTTTCTCCACTAATAAGGCGGAATCTCTGGATTGCAGTACAACCAGGGGTCCGGCGCTGTCGGCGGGCGTTTTGGCGACGATGCCCATCTCGTCCGCAGATCGCAAGAGCTGTTGCGTCAGGCTTCTGATGTGACTTGCGACTTCCTCCCTACCGATTTTCTGCAAGAGTTGGAAGCCCGGCACGGCTCCGTAGACATTCGGTATGGACGGAGTTCCTGACTCGAATCTACGAGCGGTTGCAGAGAGTTCGAAATGTTGCGGATTGTAGGCGAAGGGATTCACCTGCGCGAACCACCCTGTAACCGAAGGCACCAAGCTAGAAATCAGCTCCTTTCGAACGTATAGGAACGCGAGCCCGGGAGGTCCAAGCAGATACTTGAGAGTCCCGGTTAGATAAAAGTCCAGGTCCAAGGCCTTCACGTCCACTGGCCGAGTGCCACAGTCCTGATAGTCGTCGAGCATCACCAAAGCGCCACAGCCATGCGCAATCTGAGTAACGGCACTTACATCGGAGCGAAACCCGTTCTTGAAACAGACACGGGTGAGCGGCACGATGAGTGTCTTGCTGTCGATTGCCTCTTCGTAATGAGCGCTGGGAATGCGGTTGCCGTCAGCGCTCACGAACTGCACATCGGCTCCCCGAGCACGTTGTCCTAGCCAGACGTGGCCCATAGTGGGAAACTCGAATTCGCCCATCACCACTTTTGGCCGCTCGCGGAAATTAAGAGCGCTGGCGACGCTATTGATTCCCGCCGAAACGCTGGTCACGATGGCAACTTCATCGGAACTGGCATTGATGAATTGCGCGAAGGCGGCGCGCGCAGCTTCATAGCGTTCAACCCACAGCTCCCACGGCGAGCCTTGTTCATGCCAGCTTGTCAAATAGTCTTCAAAACCGGCCTCCACTGCATCAGATAACGCACCTTGCGAGCAGGTGTTAAGGTAAATTTTGCGATCGAAAATGCGAAAGCGGGAACGAACTTCGTTGATTTGCGAGTCGGTCAGCATGAGGTTCTAATCTCGGCCAGTGCGCCTGCAAAACTCTGTACTTCAGCCAGCGTATTGTAGTGCACCAGCGACGCCCGGACCGCGCCTGTTTCTGGGGATAGCCCCAAGCGCCGCATGAGCCGCGGCGAATACATGTGGCCATCACGCACGCCGATGCCCCGTTTGGCCAGTTCTTCCGTGGCCTTGGCCGGGGCCATGTTCGGCAAATTGAAACAGAAAGTCGGCACGCGCTCCCGGATTCGGTCCTGGGTCCTTATGCCGTAGATCTCGGCACCGACGTCGTTCAGAACTTTCAGCATCTCCATCGATAAGGTTTCTTCATAAGCGCGAATGGATGCGAGAGCACGCTCCAATCGTGTGCGCCTCGGTTCCGTCTGGCTGATTCTGCCCAGGCTCTCCAGGTATTGCACAGCCGCGTCCATGCCTGCCACATTTTCGTAAATAAAAGTGCCCGCCTCGATCTTTCCAGGCGGCTCATCGGGGATGAAATCCTCGCGAAATGTCGGCAGTTTTTGCAGCAGTTCGCGGCGCCCCCAAAGAAATCCCATGTGAGGAGCGAATATCTTATAGCCCGAACACACCAGGTAGTCGCATTCGAATGCCTGTACATCGATCCCGCAGTGTGGGGCGAAATGCACGCAGTCGAGGAAGATTTCCGCTCCGACGGCGTGCGCTACCCTCGCCGCCGCAGTGACATCTACAATCGAACCGATCGCATTCGAAGCGAGAGTGCAGGCCACCAGGCGCGTCGCGGGCGATACCAGAGAGATCAGATCTTGGACGTGCAGGTTCCCATTCTCCCGCATCTTCCACCAGATGATCTTCGCCCCATTTCGCTCGAGAGCTAGCCAGGTAGCGACGTTGGCTTCATGGTCCATGTCGGTGACAACAATCTCGTTGCGTTTGCCGAGGGTTTGTCCGATCGCCAAGCTCACCAGGCGAATGAAGGACGTGGCGTTCATGCCAAAGGCGATTTCGCTCGAATCGCGCGCGTTCACCAGGTCTGCCACGCTTTGCCGAGCGCGCTGGATCGTCTCGTCCACAGCCCGACTCTTGGCATACCGCCCGCCTCGCTGCACATTGCACTCGAGCAGATGGTGATTGATGGCGTCGAGCACGACTTGCGGCACCTGTGCCCCGGCTGCATTGTCGAAGAAGATGAATTTCGCTTCTCGGTTCAAGGCCGGGAAGGCGGCACGAACGGTTTCAACCGAAAAGTCGGATCTTTCGCAGGAATTCTCGACGCTTAGAACGTTTTGGGACATTTGCTGCAAACCTTGTTCCTGACCGTCCAGAAAAGACGGTAGGGTAGTCCTGTGAGACGAACTAACCTATTACCGCGCTGCATCCCTCGTCAAGAGCGCCGATTCATCCTCCTAGGCTAGAATTGTCGTCTTTACTTCAGGTAGACGGGTCAGAGCAAGAACCTCAAGATGCCAGTATCGCTCGCCAACTCGAAACTGATCTACGAAACGCTGAAGGAGTGCAACATTCGATTGGTCTCAGCACTGCCCGAGACCTGGCTCGTATATCTGATTCGGATGGCGGATGAGGATTCGGGGATGACCCTGGTGCGATTGGCCAAGGAGGAGGAGGCGGTCGGCATTTCCGCGGGAGCGTACTTTGCCGGGGTGAAGTCAGCGATGCTGATGCAGAATCATGGTTTCTTGGCCTCCATCAACGGCATTGTTTCTTTCGCGCATTTGTACAGAATTCCACTTCTGATGCTGATCAGTTATCGCGGTTCGTTTGGAGAAAGAGATCCGTGGCAGACGCAGGGCGGCAACGTGACCGAGCCAGTTTTGCGGGCCTTGAGAATCCCCTATTTCTGTCTGGATAGTGCCGAGGCCGTTAAAAAGCGAATTCGGCATGCGCAGACCTTGGCGGAGAGCAGTTTGCAACCCGTTGCCATTCTTTTGACACGCGACCTGATGTGGGAGGAGTGATGCTCCGCCTCGACTGTCTTCGTTCGGTGTATTCGGAGCTCGAAGACTATCTTGTGGTCACGATCATGGGAGCCGTTGCGGCAGAGCTGCAGTCTCTGGGACACCGCCCCAATTTCTTCTATCTGCAACACGCGATGGGGCTGGCGTCTTCGACGGGCTTGGGCCTGGCGTTGTGCTTGCCCCATCAGCGCGTGATCGTCTTTGACGGTGACGGCTCTCTCTTAATGAACTTGGGGAGCCTTAGCACGATGGCGCGTTATCGCCCAAAGAATCTGACTCACGTGGTTTTCGACAATGAGAGCTTGCTCTCTGTGGGTGGTTTCCCAACAGCTACGAGCACGGGCACCGATTTGGAAGGGATCGCTCGATCCGCGGGCGTCCCGCGAGTGGTCACCGTGCGCGACGTCGAAGATTTTAGAACGACGTTTTGTGAAGCCTCTCAGACCAACGAACTGACCACCATAATCGCAAAAGTTGAGGCCGTCGGTCCGTCTGGTTATGTCACCGACCTGTCGCTGCTTGAGAATCGCTTTCAATTTCGCAGGTACATTCAATCCCTGACACAGCATTAAGCGAAAGCAGCAATAGCTGCGTTACACCGAGGTAGGCCTGATGTCTAACGTCCTGAGTACGCTGCTCGAAGAACTCAACAATGGAACGTTGCGGATTGTGGACTTGACTCAGCCCTTGAGCCCACAAACGCCTTTGCTACCGCTGCCGCCACAGTGGAATAACACTCCCGGATTCAAGATATGGGAACTATCGCGGTACGATGATCGCGGCCCAGCCTGGTACTGGAACGGCTTCGAAACTGGCGAACATACGGGCACGCACTTTGACGCGCCGGTTCATTGGGTCTCCGGCAAAGATCTGCCTGACAATACCGTTGATTGCATCCCTGCGAAGAAGTTTGTGGGGCCGGCGTGCGTGATCGACATCAGCGCAGAAGCGGCGAAGAATCCCGATTGTTTGCTCACGCCTGAGCATATTCGCCAGTGGGAGCAACAGCGTGGACGGATTCCAGCGGGAGCTTGGGTTCTGCTGCGCACAGACTGGTCGAAGAAGACCGATCCTAAGGATTACATCAACGCAAAAGAGAATGGTCCACATACTCCCGGGTTTGCGAAGGAAACGTCTGCGTTCCTTGCCAAGGATCGAGATATCCTGGGTGTTGGAGTTGAGACGGTCGGAACCGATGCCGGTCAAGCCGCCACTTTCGATCCACCATTCCCCAACCACTACCTGATGCACGGCAGTGGAAAGTTTGGCTTGGCGAGCCTGTGCAATCTTGACCAGCTTCCGCCAACCGGCGCCATTGTCATTGCAGCGCCTCTGAAAATAATCGGTGGATCCGGCAGTCCTTTGAGGGTAATTGCGATTACGCCCTAGGACAAGCTGGACGCCTGGCGCGCCGCACGAAGCTGGCATCCCCATCGAGCCCGGTTTTGCACTCGATGGGGTGGAGGAGAATAGTGCGTGAAGAATGTTTTTAGCAAATCCCCGATCTTGGCCGTCTCCAGCACTGCAGATGCGATTTCACTGGGGCTGGGACTCACGAATGAGTGCAATCTCTCGTGCGCTTTCTGTTATCGCGATCCGGCCCGTGCAGATCGGCTTTCGCTGGAGCAGGTCAAGTCTCTGATGGAGCGGCTGCCCATCCGCTCGGTGAATCTGGGGACGGGCGAGAACGGAATGCATCCTGACTTCAGGGCGATTCTCGCGTATCTGCGAAGCCAGCCAGTCAAACTCGCCATTACTTCCAATGGTCACAGCGTCGCCGTTTTAGAGGACAGCGAGCTGCACGCGTTTCACGACATCGAGTTCTCTCTCGATTACCCCACGCAAGCGGAGCAAGACGCGCAGCGAGGACCAGGCAACTGGTCGCTCGTTCACCAACAGGCCGCGCGATGTATAAAGTTGGGCGTGCCTGTAACCATCGTCGCGGTCATGATGAAGTCGAACTACTTGCGTCTGGCAGAGACAGCGCGAGTGGCCAAGAAGTTTGCCGCTCCTTTGCGCGTGAATGTGTACCAGGCAGTGCGATCCGAAATCTACGCGTTGTCATACGAAGAGTATTGGGAAGGGTTTCGGCGACTTTTTGAAGAAACCGATGTGATCGCCATCGGTGAACCGCTGGTGCGAGCGTTGGCAGGGCTGCCACCGCTTCGAGGAGGATGTGGTGTAAGCACGGTGCGAGTGACGCCGCGCGCCACTACTCAGCCGTGCGTGTATTGGCCGGGGCAGGGCGAGCCGCTATCGGAGTTGATCTCAACGGGCACTGACGTTCTAAACTCCCTGCCCTTCGAGCAAGCGCGAACTATTCCCGAGGCATGCCAACCTTGTGAATTTCGAGAGTCTTGCCATGGCGGATGCGCCGGAAGGCGACGCTTACAAGGTGCACTGTTGCAGCCCGATTATTACTGTCCGATCATTCGCGGAAAACGGCCGCGGCTCGAGATCCACATGGCCGAAAATCGCGACCTGCCCAAGTTGAGTAGTTCCTGCACGACCGTAGTCATTGCCAGATGATACCGCTCCTTGTCTTCTTTGCTGCGTTGTTCGTCTACAGCCTGGCCTCGCGCCGACTGGAGCGGACGGTCGTAACCGCGCCGATCGTTTTCACCGTGGCTGGGATGCTGATGTTTTCTTCCCTCGCCGGGATTCTCAAGGCTGGGGGGACTCCGAACATCCTTCTCAATGTCGCTGAAATTGGCCTGGTGCTCCTGCTTTTTACGGATGCCAGCCGCACCGACTTGAAAGTCCTGCACAGTGTTCGAAACCTGCCTGCCCGGCTACTGAGCACGGGCATGTTGCTGACCATATTGCTGGGAGCAGTCGTCGCTAAATTGGTGTTTCCGCAGCTTTCCATCTGGGAGGGGGGAATCCTCAGCGCTATCCTCGCGCCCACCGACGCTGGGTTGGGACAGGTCGTCGTGACTAGCCCACGCGTTGCCGTGCGGGTTCGGCAGGCCCTCAATGTCGAAGCGGGTCTCAACGACGGACTCTCGGTACCGTTTCTTCTGCTCTTTGCGGGGTTGTCGGTCGCCCACCTTCAAGGCCCGGGGCTGAGCCTGGCGCATTTCGTCGTAGAACAGCTCGGCATTGGTGTAGTGGTCGGTCTTGTGATCGGGCTGCCCGGCGGCTGGTTGTTGGACGCCGCCTACCGCTCGAAATGGATGTCAGAGCCCTTTCGGCAAATCGGCGTTGTGACACTGCCGCTGCTCTGCCTCGTGGTCTCGGAAATTACCGGCGCGAGCATGTTCATTGCATCGTTCGTCGCCGGGCTGGCGGTGCAAATTTGCTTCAAAGAAGTCGGCCAACATAGTGTCGAGTTTGCTGAAGAATGGGGACAGTTCGTCAATCTCGGCGTGTTCTTCCTGTTTGGAATGGCCGTAGTGCGGGATTGGTCTCACCTTACCGCGGCTTCGTGGGGCTATGCGGTTCTGAGCCTGACCGTGGTGCGCATGTTGCCAGTAGCGCTGGCTTTGATCGGTACCCACCTGAGCGCTGCCACCGTGGTGTTCATGGGTTGGTTTGGCCCGCGGGGACTGTCCTCCATCGTTCTCGGGCTGGTTTACCTCGAACAGCAAGTCCATATGCCGGGCGAGCACCCGCTTCGATATGCGATAACGGCGACCGTTGTGCTCAGCATCTTTGCGCACGGCTTGACTGCGGTGCCTGGGATCGACCTTTACTCACGCAGAGTTGCATCGCTTGACGCTGCCGCGCCCGAGCATCGGGAACTCAGAGCCTGAAGAGCAACCGTGGGCTACGGCCCGCTCACCTCGAAATTAGCAATTTTTCGCCAAAAACATCGGAGTGCTCGGGCCGCGTTCACCGTTATTTTGCGTCCATCCAAGTGTTGGAGCCTACCGTCTTGACGCCCACGTTCGTAAACCAGATGTGCAGCGGTGCGCCGTCAGCGGTGCCGCGATGGTCCGTTGAGACCAGCAGAGGACCTGCCTTCTTGTAGCCTGTCCACGATGCAGTGACGAGGCTTGGTTTTTTGGGACCGCCGCGGTGATAGACCATTTGCTCGATGCGGCCGTCTTTGCCTATATAGAGGTCCCACGTGTCACCCGGCGTGTAACCGCCTTCGTTCGGGTATTTTACTGAAACCAGATCGGCCGAGCCGCTGCCCTGCGGCAGTTTCTGCATTGGTTTAGTGGTGACAGTGGCGCTGGTGTCCCAGTAAACGTGAAAGGGAAGCAAGAACCAGTAATTATCGTTAATAAAACTCGGATCGACTTGGTTTTTCACATTGTCGGGTTGGCTGTCGAGCTCGGTGCGCTTGTAGGTAACTTTGACGGGCTTGCCGTCTTTATCTGTTCCTTCGAATGTGACCTGGTTCGTCTTGGGCTCCCAGGTCCATGCGTGACTAGCTTTGAACAGTCCGGTGATTTCCCCGTTCCAGGTGTAGCGGACAGCCTCGACCTGGTCCCATGAATCGAGGCCATAGGTCTTGGCGAGCTTTTCAAGGATCGGATTGTGCTCCTGCGCCCAGGAATTTACAGCAAGGATCAGGAGCCCGAAGACCAATAGAAGACGTATAGCTGTACCACAGCGAAGATTTGTCATGGAGGCTCTCCTTGGTGAAATCAACGAAGGTGTTTGATGACGGGCGGCGGCACGGGGATACGGAGATTTATGTTAGCAGACTTTCGCTTGGCGTCCTGCATTTTGAGAATTGAGCTAGCCCGATAGAGGCGGCTTTTCAGGCCCGCCTTAAAGGCAGCTTTTAAAAGATTCGCGGGTTGGATGGTCATTCGCAGAATACCGTCCAACCTCTCTTTAGGTGGCCGCGGCGCTAAAGCGCCGCACTAGCCGGCATAACAGGATGACTGCAGCGGTTATCGCTATAGCTCCATACTCCACCAGCATGACCCAGCCCGGGAGCACGAATGGACGTCCCAATGTACGCAGATGCCAGACAATGTAGGTAGGAATAATGCTTACCGTCCAGACGATGAGCGGCAGTGTCGCTACCGATCGCACAAACGGCAAGAGCCAGAGTAAATACCAGGGAAATACGACCGGTGCACAGAAGAGCGACGCGGCCAATGGCCATGCAAAGGAGTTTGCAGACCAACTCTGGAATCTGGTTCGGAACCAGATTGCGATGAGGACGCCAACTAAAACCGCGAGGCCCGTCAGAATTTGAGGAGGCGCCACTCGCCGAAGCTCGGCAAAAAGGGGAGCATTGAAGCCAAAGCCTTGGATATAAGCGCGCAGCGAGCCGATGGGAATTCGCCCATGATCGAGAAATGGTACGTACAGGAGTGCAAAGACGATTGCCCCCAGCAGAGCGTCGCGGATGCGGATGCGCCGCCAGTAAAGCGGAGCCAGCACAATGGGAAGGAATTTCACGGCGACCGCCAGCGCAAACGCGACAGCTGCAGCCGCGCGCCAGCGGCGTACCATCGCGGCGAACGACACCACCAGCAGCAGCACGCCGAAAATATCGATGTGACCGCTACCCGCCACTTCCGTCGCCAGCAATGGGTGCCACGCGTAAGCTAAAACCCAGTGCCCTGCTTGCCCTGTACGACGCAAGATATCGAGCAAAGCGAGCACAATAGCAAGGTCGCAAATGCAAAATGCTACTCGCAGCGCAAAAACAGATTCATGAATTGCTGTGACGCCACGAAAGAAAAGCTGAGCGCCCGGTGGATAGATGCTGGGCAGATCCGGATTGTTCAGAGCGCGCGTCTCATCTGTGTGCAACGCGGCGAACACGGGATCGCCGGGAACCACAAGGTAAGGGTTATAGCCGAGCCGCTGCAGGCGGCCGTCCCAGAGATAGCGCCGAATGTCGTCGTCGGAACCTGTTGGTATCGCTAAAAACGCGACGTGCCAAAGTGCGGCCAAGACGAGGCCAATGACAATCACTCGCTTGGGGAAGTTCGGGGTACAGAAGAACTCGCGTATGGCGAACAGATATGCGATGCCTGCTACCAATAGCGGAATGATCGGAAAAGCTTCGCCATCGCCAGCGAACTTGCGCGCGCAGATGATCAGTGACACGAGCAGAACCGCGCCGAGCCCGTACAGCCTGTGAGATGGGGTGAGCTTCACAGATTCCCGGCGGTGTTTTGCAACCGCGGCACTATCTCCTGCCACTCTTTAAGCCACGCTGCGGTTCGCGGCGCCCGCTGCGGAGCAAGTCGTAGTTCATCGGCAAGGCGGGTCAAGTCGGCCTCCACATCCACGTCGTAAAAGGGCTCTGTGAACCCGACGGAAAGCTGCAACCTGCGAGCGCGTGCACGCAGGGCATCGAGCGCACTAGTGGTTCCGATGCCGTCGCCGTGAAAAAGAGCGGCATGAAGACCTTTCGCCCCAACGAGATAATACCCGCCATCATGCGTGGGTCCAACAACCACGTCGTGCGCGCTGAGCATCTCGAATGCGCTCGCGAGAACCGAAACCGGCAGATGCGGGCTGTCGCTGTTGAAGGCAATTACGTGTTGTCGGCCGGAAGCAGCAAAACGTGCAAACACGGAAATCAGTCCCGCCGCGAGCCCATCGCCTTGCTGCGCCACGATGGCTGTCGCAAGTCCTGCCAATTGCGCCAGTTCTTGAACGTCTGACGCAGGGCACATGACGGCAACCTTCACGCCAGACAACGAATGCGCAAGTGCCATAGTGTCATCCAGAAGGCAGCGATAGAGATCGGTTACGGCTTCGGCTGGAATGCTTCGCAATAAACGGGTTTTTACCGTTCCCGGCCGCGGCGCCTTGGCCATAATGACCAGCACGCGGTCGCCATCGCGCAAATGCAGGTTAGTCTCGCTGGATTCCATACAGGATTTGAGTGCCTTCCGGCGTCATGCCTTTCGGTGCCCGAAATAATAGCCAACAATGCGGCTGAGGATGAACCACGCCGCTCCAACTGTACCGCGCAACGTGCCACTGATCTTCGATTGCCCGACGCGCGGGTAGTAGCTGACCGGCACCTCGACAATCCGGTATCCGGCGAGCGCGCCTTTCAGGATCATCTCAACTGCCCACCCGTATGTGGCCTCTTCCAGCGCAAGTTGCCGTAGGACATCAGCGCGCGCGGCGCGAAACGGACCCAGATCGCTGATTCGTTGTCGATATAATACCCGGATCATGGAGGCCGCGAGCCGATTACCGAACGCGGAGTGCCACGGCAGCGCGCCAAAGACAGTTGGTTTCGCGAGGCGCGATCCCAGCGTGATGTCCGCTCTGCCTTCGGTGATCGGCGCCAAAAGAATCGGCAGCTCATCGGGCCGATCGCTGTAGTCTCCATCAAGGAAAACGACCACATCGGGGGCATTGGCCGCAGCAAGCCCGGTCAGACAGGCGCGTCCGTATCCACGGCGGGGTTCGCGGACGACGCGTGCTCCCATCGTTTCAGCAATCTCGGTTGTTCCGTCAGTGGAGTTGCTGTCGACCACCAAGACTTCGGTGACAAGATCGGCGGGAAGATCGGCGAGAACGCGTCCGATGGCCTGCGCTTCGTTATGCGTAGGAATGATGACAGAGACGCGCACCGGACTTAGGCTTAGACGAGCCACCACGGAGCGTCCGGCCAGCGTTGTGCCAGCCAGGCGTCGACGCCCCAGCCTCGGCCTGCGCTTCCTATTGAGAGCCCAAGCGATGCGAGGACGGGAACCAGCAGTTCCCAAATCCATGCGGTACCCCACTCCGAAACCCAAAGGCTGCCGAGATACAAAAAAGCTACAAAAGCTGCAGGGCGCGTCAGCAGGCCGATAACGAGCAGCACACCGAGCGAGATCTCGGTCAACGCCTGCATCGGCGCGGCCATCGCGGCGTGGCCCGCAGCCTGGGCCATCACGGCCTTCCACGCAGCCGGCGAGTGGCCGTGCTGAATGTAGTACTGGATCAATCCTGAGTAGCCGGCCGCCGTGTAGAGCCCCTTGCCCAGATTCTCGAAGAATACCCAGACAAACATCGCTCCAATTGTCACACGAACCAATGCCAGTCCACATGCGGCATTCGCGCGGTGGACTGAATTATGGGTTGGGCTTGCATTCATCGTTGCTCTTCCTTACTAAGACAGTTCTCTTGCAGTGATCTCGTATTGGAAATTCGCAGGATCGAGGCTGTCGAGTGGTCCCTCCGACGTTTCCGCTTGCGGATACATCAGGAAGGGAAGGGTTGTACCTCCGGATTCCGGTAGCTCGACATCTTGAGCGAAGTTGTATGCCATCCAGTTCATCTCCCAAGACCCGAACAAACGCTTTCGCGCGCTGGTCACCATCTCATCGCTCAACGGACGGTTGCCTGGTGGTTCCTCCAGAACCACCTTCCGCACGTCGGCGGGATCGACGGGCACCCAGCCGAATTGTGTCAGGTACACTTCTGCCCGGCAGTGCTGGGCCTTGGTGATTTTCTCCGAAGACGCGCCAAGGCTCCTGTAGCCCAGCTCGGATTTTGCCACCCGAATGCCATATACATCCCGCGCCGGGAGGCCTGACGCGCGCGCCAGTCCGACGTAGAGGGAATTCAGGTCGGCACACTTGCCGCCCAAGTCACCACTTTCGAGCATGAAGCGGATGTCGCCCCGACCGCAGCCGCGCACCTTGGGATCGCGAAACGTATTGTCGACAATCCACTCGTAGATCGCGCGTGCCTTCTCGACATCGGTGTAGGCGCCTTTGGTGATCTCGGCCGCCTTGGCCTTTACGATTCCGTCGGTCGGAATGTGTTTGGTCGGCTGCAAGTAATATTGCAACTCAGCCTTCGACGTTGGTTGTGGATTAGCGGGCTTCGATAGGTCCACTGAGTAGTTCTTGAGCGACACCTGGCTGGCCAACGTCACGACCGGCTTCGCTCCCGAAGGGAACTTTGCAACCACGATGCCCAGGGCGTTCGGATTGTTTTCGACCATTCTTGCCTTGCCGCCATCGGCAATGAACCGGTTGGATGTCGTCCTCTGAAAAGGCATGTCCTGTATGAGTGCCGCCGGTAACCATACTTTGGTTTCTCCAGCAGGCTTGAGTACCTCCACGCGAGTGGTCACTTCGAACATGCGCCAACCGTCGGATGACGGTTGCTGTGCAAATGAGAGTTCCGCTCGCTGGAGCGTGACACTGGCGAATGCAAGGCTGGTTGACCGCAAGAAATCACGCCGATTCATGATTTACCCCCTCGGAGCATGAGATTGTAGCGGAATCAGTTCTGCTCACTGATCCCTGAGGTTTAGAGAGACGGGATCGACTCGACGAGCTCATTTGTCAGACAAGTACGGTCGCAGTTTGGAATATTTATTTCCCTAGCCGCATAATTCCCTGAGCCGAGAAACTCAATGGTCGCATCCTTTTACTCTCCTGATTTCGTATCTAGCCGAGCGGCGAGGCGAATAGTTCACGTTTGCTCTGGGTCCGACAACGGCGAGCTTAATCAATGAGGCTAAGATCCAAAGATTCAGCGCAAGGCGGAGACTCGCCGAGAATGATGCCGCAAGTTGGAGCTAGGATTCATCAAAACAACAGCGCAAAACACTTGGCGAAGGGCGGTCGGCTCTGACCAGCAGCAAATCGATGCGACTTGCGAGTTGCTTGCAACGAGTTGCATCCATGCATTCCCCCGTTTGTCCCTAGGTCAGCTCGGGAAATCGCCCTCGTAAGCAGTCCCCATAATAGCTCTTCACTTTACGCAGGCGGTGACGTCCGAATCGTTGGCGAGCCCGGATGCCAGGGCGAAGTCAGGCGTTTTTTGTGTCTCTTGACCCAGGCGCAACGGATCCTCGATTCAACAGCTTACGAGCGTGTGGCACTTGGGTTTTCCGCCACCTTGCTGTAGTCGATTTGGTGATGGTCTTGCACTGCTCGAAGAGCGCGAGTGCAACGTTCATGCAGGTCGGAAGGGCTACAGCACCTGTGCCAAAACCAGGTAACTCGGTTTTGAGACCGCCGTTGATGTCGTAAGTTGTTGGAAACAAATGGCCGGCGTTAGCAGATGTTTTTCGAGCTTGTGCGTTCTCCTGCACTTCCCCCGTCGATGAGAGGAGAGAAATTCACAACTGCACTTCCGGCCTCCTGTTGCAATTGACTTCTGGCGCTCTTCAGTCCGCAAGCTCAACGAACTAGAACATCACCATAATTGCTGTTCTGATGCTGGCCTCATCGTGGCGTAGGTCTGGGCACCAACCTGTAGCTCCAGCTACGCATGTAAAACCAGGAGTGGCTGACAAGAAGGGACCTGCCACAAACGTCGTTCCCGGCACGAGTGCGCCGCCGCCGCTATTTTCACCACCGAACACGCCTTGACCGCCTGTGTTTCCACCCGGAGGCGTGATTCCACCGTTGCCGGTCCAGTACGGTACATTCGCATGGCGATAACCGTATTCCGCACGGAAAGTGATCCGCTGTCTAGGCATATAGTCATAAGTGATGGAAACGTCCCATGCCTTGAATGGATCGCCCGGGTTCTGCGTAAAGTAGGGTGTGCCAGTATAAGCTGCTGCGCTATTAATCGGTGGCAGCAAGGTCAGATAACGACCGGGATTGTCCATGGCACCGCCGCCGATCGTGACTGCATAACGATCATGCGCAAACCAGAACCGGTTGTACAACATCCATCCAGCAAAGGTTTGCTTGAAGCTGGTGGGGGTATTGTGGTGGCAATTTGTATTTGCTCCCGGAGGTCCGCCATACTCGCATCCCAGATCTCCTGTTAGGGAGAAAGCCATCCTGTTGAGGAATTTCTCGGGCTTGTCATAGTACTTGATTTGAATACTGTTATCGGTATGGATGCGGTACCGCCCAAACTGACCGTTGGCGTTACCCAGCGTGTCCTGCCCCATACCGTAGTTGTTGGAGACCAACGAAATCCAGGGCTTCGGCCGCCACAGGATCTGTCCGCCCAAGCCTGGCTTACTGCCTAATCTGCCATAGGCCTGCCAGCCATTGATAATCCACGGCTCAATCTTCAGCTTGTCCGTGGGAAACCACTGGATCCGTATTCCATTGAAAAACCATGGAGTGTTAGAGGAAACGTAGGATGGCTGGTAAGCCCAGTTGTCAAAGTTGTAATAACTAAATAAACCTATGTAAGACACAAAGATTCCGGCGTCGACGTTCAGCCCATGGTTCACATCGAAGTGGTATCCGCCCCACGCTTCTGATACGTAGCGGTATGCGCCGGAAAGATACCACTGGCCGCGGGCGGGGCTGGCATCGTTCCTCGGAGTGGTAACTGCGAACATTCCATTCATGGTTAGGATGCGACCACGAACGTTGTTCCAGTGAAAGTCTCCACCGAAACTGATCTGGTCCATCTGGACTTCGTTCGACCGGAAGATTTCCGTCGATCCGCCCAGGGTGTCATCCTTGGGGTGGTTGAAGTCATAGATAAAGCTCGTGTCGAACCGGATTTCCGGCGTAAAGAACTTCGAGTCCCAGGGAATGTCTTTCACACGCGAGGTGCCGTTGAGCCAAGTCCAGTCGGCGTAAGCAAACGGCTCTGCCCATCCCGACGGGGCAGGTTGGGCCGGCTGTTGCGCTGATTCGTTTTGCGGCTTCCCGGAAGCCGGATAGAAGCTGGGAGTAGCCTTCGCGCCGCCCATGGGGTCCGGTGTGGTGGCTGGCAAATCATTCATTGGCGCGTGGTCGGTTGCGTTACGCTGCTGAAGCTGGGATTCCAGTTGCTGAACCCGGAGCTTCAGTGCTTCCAGCTCTCTGGCAACGTCCGAATTCGACAGTTCCGTTGGGTTCGGCTTGGCTTGGCCGGTCGCACTCGTTTCGGCTTCACCAACGTCCGGGGCGGCCAAATCAATCCCGCCTGTTGTCCCTTGCGCCACAGTGGCCTTCGGTGCCGCGCCGCCAGCCTGATTCTGAGCACTGGCCTCAATTCCGGCTAAACTCAGGGCGATGACCCAGCAGCTTGCAACAACCGTTGTGGTTTTCACGTATTGATCCGTTTCTGGTCGCTTGGGCGACCTCCTGTTCCTCGTGGTCAATTGTCATTCCGACCTACGCAGGCTTACCTACTCACAAAGCCACTGTCTCAAAAACATAACTGGCAATCGATTCGAACAAACGAATCATAAAGAATTAGCAAAGAAACAATAGAACTTCCGTAAATCTCTCCAGCTACTGCTGAAGACACCTCTCAGCGCAACCCTATATGGGCTGAAGAGATAGGTTACTTAGCTGTGATAAACGGACAAGAAAAGAGCCGTTACGAAGAATTCGTGAAAATCTCTATCAAAATGATTAACTCCGCTCCACAAATGAATTCAATCACACTGTGGGAGCCTGTTTCATAATGGATTGCTTATGTGCGTGTGACCTTTCGCCTATAGCTCCGAACAGTCGACGGACTTTTTCATGCTTCGTCCCTTAGTGGGCGATATGGTCTCTTGTCGGTATCGATGCACAGGGGGTCGATAATGGAAAGGAGCTAGCAGTTAAACATTGATCGCATAAACATACACATAATGGGCTGTGTTTCTCTTCTTCTTATATCTATGACACTAGGAGCAGGAGTTGGCGCTTTGCAGGCGCAGGAAACCGAACATACTCAGAAGGCGGCTTGCGAAGTAGCGGCATTGCACTTCCAGCACCCTGAACGCGTCAGATGCCGATCTCGTCGCTAACTCTAGAATCCGCTGAGGACGGCTCTATGCGGCGTAGGCGAGCTTCCAATTCGCAAGCTTTATTGTGAATCCACTCTGCACCAGGCACAAATTGGGGCAGTGGCTCAGGTCCAACAGATACGCTTGGGCCAGGGTGGTCTGCGCTTTCAAGGGCGATAATCTTCGCCTCGATATCATGCAACTCTTCAGCGAGCGTCGTGACATACACCGCGTCGCAGGCATGCTTCTTCGTGAGTAGCTTGGCCTCAACCAAAGCTTGTCTCATGTAGAAGAACGGTTGCTCTGATAGTTGAATCATCCCCGAGTTCATCATCTCGCCCCGTTGAAGACCACGGTTCTGGTCGGCGCAGTTATTGAGTTCGCCCGCAATGAGAAGTGCCTAAGCCCTGAGGCTAGATTTGCTGCCCAGGCGAGCCCTTGCTGCAACAGGGCGGGCGGTGACTGCCCCATCCAGGCTCGAACTGTTAGCACCAATTGCATCAACATCCCCACTCTGCTTGCCCGGGCTTGGCAAAATAACGCCGAGACTCGTCCAAGTAGGAACTCGTATCCAGTTCTTGGATCGCCAATCTGGCTGCCGCGACCAAACGCGCGCGCTCCTCGGCTGGAATCGAGTTCCACGTATCTGCCTCATGTTCGGCTTCGGCAGAGAGAGATTCACGATAATGGTGAAATAACCTGGAGAACTGCTGTACAAATACTTCCTGAGTTGACATCTTTTTATGAGCGCCCTTCTGCGCCTGATTGATTTGACTGCACAGAACATAAGGCTCAAATCAACTGATGGTAAGGAATTCGTAAAGGTGAGCGGTGTCGTACCATTTGTCCAGTCCGTCCTATCCGAAAATCGGGCACTGCATCGTTCGAGGATGGCGAGCAAAACGTCGCGACGGGTTTTGCCACAATGGGCGATGCCCTAGTCCTCGTCAGGTGCTTCCGGCTTCCACGGCGGTCTAGAATTGGTTGAAGATCCAGTAGACTTGGCAAAAAGCTCCCACAAGTACCAAATAACCCGATCAAGGCTTCGGCGATTCCAATACTTGATAACCTGGGGGCATCGAGTTAAAGCGACGAAGAACCGTAAGCTTAGATTACTTGCCCAACTCAGCACGAGGCTGTGCTCTCCACCCTGGGTGCGACTGTTCTGCCGCCAAAGGAACAAGCTGCAAATAGATGTGCCTTGGCAGCGTAGTGTTCCACCGTCCTGACAACTTGGCATAGCCGACCAGACCGAAGAAGAGAAGTGCGATGCCGGCAGCCATGCCCCACACAGGGATGGCACGCCGCTTCTTCAGCCCATATGGTGCGGTTGCAATGAGCGTATCTTTTGCCGGGCACACCGCCACACATTCCAGGCAGCCGGTGCATTCGCCGGAGCGAATTTGCACGAGCATGTCCACAGGTAGCGACGAGGGGCAGGCCTTCGCGCACTTCGCACAGTCGATGCAGGTGCTCTCCACGCGGCTGATCCGCACCGGGCTGAGCATTGAGGCAAAGCCGAGCAATGCCCCATAGGGACACAGGTAGCGGCACCAGAAGTTTTGCACGAACATCGACGCGATAACCAGAGCGAGCACGACGTAGGCCGCTGTCCCACTCAGGTAACGGAAAAAATTGAGCATGCGCACATCAACGATCAGCGCATAAGGGCTGCCCATGAACTCGGCGATCGCTTCGGCGGACATGTTCGCGATGGCGTGAGCAAAGAATCCCAGCAGCAGGTACTTCAGCGAACGCAGCGACAGGTCAGCCCAACGTGGGAGTTGAAAATTGCTTCGGAAAATGAACCGGCCCAGCCGCCAGAGGTATTCTGACAAACTTCCAACCGGACACAGCCAGCTACAAAATGCTTTGCGGAACACAAAGGAAATCGCGAGGAAAGTGACAAACAGGAAGAAGCCCGCTGGGTGAACGCGTCCCACGAGTCCGGTTAGAAGGAAGTACTTTAACTGCATGAGTCCTTCGATGGGCAACCAGCCTTCTATACCAGCGGGACGCGAAAACTCGGTGGTAGTACCTCCTGCTTCAGCCCAACGCACCCAGAGATAAAACTGCACACCTATCCAGACGTTTAGTGCGAGGAACAGGAATTGGAACGAACGGCGAAGACGCTGTGAGTAGTCGCGGTCGGTGTGGCGAACAACTTTCTTGCGGGCTGGCCCTTCCTGCCGAAGACGGGTTCGCGGGACTGGCGAGGGCGACTCGACCGATTGTGTTGGCTGTAAGGCTGACACTCAAAACTCACTCTCTATTTGAAGGCTTATCGACTATTCACGCGGCCTCCTATGACTTAGATCACACGTTCAGATTTCGGGAAATTTCCCCCAAAACAAGGAGATGCTGCCGGAAGGAGCTACCGGCAGCATCGTGGGTAAGTGCAAAGGAAAATTCAGTTGCCCACCCCTACTTCCACCTCTTCCACTTCTTCCACCTCCACGCGATGGGTCGAGTATTCGCCTTCCTTCAGCGCCGCCGAACGATCAAAGGAGTGCCCAGTAATCAGGCCGAGCACGAACCAGCCCAACACGAGCGCCCCAAAGGCGAAGAGTGTGTCGCCAAACATCCGCATCCAGCGCAGGGTATTAATCATTGGCGTCTGCATGAACTCAGCCGAGCGCGCATACCAGGTGCCAACTTCAACCGAGGCCCACGCCTGCAGCAAGCCAAGCGGCAACATGCTCAGGGCGACCATAGCGGCGAGTCCGATGTTGATCGACCAGAATGCAATCGCCAGCGGGCGATCTTTCCACGCCAGGCCGGGCCGCAACGCTCGCAGGCAGAACAGCATTAGTCCGAGGCCAAGCATGCCGTAAACGCCGAAGAGCGCTGTATGGCCGTGCACCGGGGTCAGGTTCAGCCCCTGCACGTAGTAGAGCGCGACCGGCGGGTTGATCATAAAGCCGAACAGCCCCGCACCTACGAAGTTCCAGAAGGCGACTGCGACGAAGAAGTAGATCGGCCACTTGTAAGCACTGATCCACGGGCTTTTCTCGGTACCGCGCGAGAGTCGAATGTTCTCCCATGCCTCAAAGCCGATAAGCACTAACGGCACGACTTCCAGCGCGCTGAAGACTGCACCAAAGGCGAGCACGGCGTTGGGCGCGCCGGTGAAGTACAAGTGATGGAAGGTGCCGATGATTCCACCGGAGAGATAGACAACAGTAGAGAAGAGCACTGAACGCGTGGCGGTCGTGACTGACAGCAGCTTCAATCGTGTGAGCAGAAATGCGATGACGACGGTAGCGAAGACCTCGAAGAAGCCTTCGACCCAAAGGTGGACGACCCACCAGCGCCAGTATTCGGCGGTGATGAGAGGGCTACGCTGTCCATACATGAGGCCAGCGGCGTAGAAAACGGGAATGGCGATACTTGAGATAAGGAACAACAGCAGCAGCGAATGGTTTTCGTCGTGGCGTGCGAGTGCCGGCTTCAGTCCGCGCCACATGAGCCAGAGCCAGAAAACTAGCCCAACGAAGAGAAGAATTTGCCAGAGGCGGCCGAGGTCTACGTATTCATAGCCTTGGTCCCCTAGCCAGAACCACAAATTGCCGAGCTTCTGCTGGATTCCTAGCCATTCGCCGGCGAGTGAGCCGACCACGACGGCAACCACTGCACCAAAAAGAAGGTTGACACCGAGGCGCTGGCCCTTCGGTTCAAAGCCGCTGACCGCAGGGGCGACGTAAAGGCCAGTTGCTAACCATGAGGTGGCGATCCAGAAGATGCCGATCTGCAAGTGCCAGGTACGCGCCACCGAATAGGGCAGGTACTTCGCTAGAGGGATGCCGTAGAAACCTCCACCTTCAACACCGTAGTGCGCGACGATCGCGCCTAACGCGACCTGCACAACCCACAGCGCAGCGACGACGAAGAAGTACTTCACTGTCGCTTTCTGGGACGGAGTTGGATTCAGGCCAAGCAATGGATCGCGGCGCGGAGTCGAGCCAACCGCAGGCCTATGATCCTGCGAGCCGAAGTACCATACCATGCCGCCGATTCCTGCCAGCAGCAAGATGAAGCTGACAACGCTCCAAACAATGGCTCCACCCGTCGGGCGATTGCCGACGAGCTCTTCGTGGGGCCAGTTCTGTGTATAGGTCACGTCCGAGCCGGGACGATTGGTGCTGGCCGCCCAGGCCGTCCAGAAGAAGAATGAAGCCATTTCCCGCTGTTTGGTTGCATCGCTCAGAGCACCTGCGGGAATGGCGTATTCATTGCGGCCATTGCCATACACGTCGGCATAATAGGCGGCGAGTTCATCGAAGGCGGCAGCGCGATCGGCGTCAAGCGTAAGTGTATCGGTCGCGAGGACGTAAGTGTTGCGCCGTGTGAGTTCAGCGAGCCGACCTTGCAGCGCGGCCCGAATTTCGGCAGGTGCCAGGTCGTCGCTGGCGAATCCACGCTGCCGTGCCCACCGGTTCAGCACGATGACTGACTGGCGGTGAAGATAGTCGGCGCTCCAGTCAGGCGCGACATAAGCACCGTGTCCCCAGATCGTTCCGACTTCCTGACCGCCCGTCGATTGCCAGACATTCTGGCCGTTTCGGATGGTCTCTCCGGTAAACAGCACACGGCCATCGGTCGAGATGACTTTGCCCGGAATGGGCGGCCCGCTGTTGATTGCCTTGTAGCCGACCGTGCCTAGAACGGTGAAGGAGATGAGCATGACCAGGCCCATCGCGATCCAAAGCTTCTTGTATTGCATGTATGAATCCTCCAAATTCGATTCGCGTTAGTTTGCTGCGCGCCTCGGACCAACGTTCCGTATGTATGTAAGACGGGCCTGCATCGGGGACTTGTGGATGAACGTCGCGACCAGATTCACAGCGAAAACGGTCACCGCGGTCAGTTCGAGCACCGCGGAGTATGGCAGCCAGGACCAGGCAGAATGCAACACCTCCCGGTAGGCAAGAATTTCGCCACTCACACGCAGCACACAGCCGCAGGTAAGCAGCAGGAGCCCAAGAAACATCAGCTTGCTGCTGTACAGCAGCCGCATACCGGAGAAAGCGGGGAGTACACGCTGTCCCACGCAGAAAACCATTACCGAAACGAAGCCAACTGTCAGCGCGTGGCGGGAGGCGCCCCAGATGCCGGAGGCGTTCGCCGTGCTAGCTGCCCAGATACCTAGGGCACCAGCAAACAGCAGCCAAACGTAGGCGCTGCGCAGGAAATACGGAAAACTGCGATGGATCCCCTGAGTCTTAGCGGGCCGTTCGGGACGAGCAAAGATCCTCAGTGCTGTGACGGCGAGTAAGGATGCCAGAAACACCGCGATCATGGAAATCCGAAACCATCCGCTGAGACCAGAGATGACTCCGGCCACCAGGAGCGCAGTCGCCATAGCCAGGCGACGATCCGAGGCACAGGGTGTGCCAAGGAACGTCGGCAGCCACTTTGCGCTGAAACCCCAGACAAACGGAACCATGAAGCCCCACGCCGCCAGCACGAGAAAACCTTGATCGAGCGCCGGCGGGAAGGCAGGGCGGGTTCCCCGGAAGGCGAGCCAAAAGGAAGAGAAGAAGTTCAGCAGAAGGGTGAGCAGCAGCCCGATGGCGCCGGCGATCACGACGAAGATCCATGCTTCCAGTCTTCCGTTTTTCCTGCCGCCGACAGGTTCTGGCTTATGCTGCGAGACCGCGCGGAAGAAAATGAGAAAAGCGACAAGTTCCATGGCCGCGGAGATGGGCAACAGCGCGCGCCATTCCCACAGGTACACATTGCAGAACCATCGCAGCAAGACGCCAACCATCCACAATGCTGCCGTGAGCCATGCCATGCTGAGAGCGTATGGCCGGGCCCCACCTCGCAGCTTGGGGATGGAGTACCAGCCTATGCCGAGGATGAAACTGCCGATCCAACCGAAAATCTGCGCGTGGCCGTGCGCCTGGATCCAGGTGGCGGAAACGCTTTCCGCTGCATGGCGCCCGCTTATCGAAATTAGGTTCCAGACGCCAAGGAACGTGCCGGGCAGTAGCATGAACAGCAATCCGCCAAAGATGTAAACGACCAAGAGACGGGACAAGTCGACTTCACGAGCCTTCATGTGCTCGTAGCTGAGTTCCGTGGCTGTCACCGCTTCAGGTTTTGGATTGGACCAGGGCAACGCTGACATGGCTCCTTTCCTTGCTCAGCGCCCAGCTTCCATCGCGCTGGCGCGCGGAAAGAGCACGTTATTCTCGAGGTGAATGTGCTGGTGCAGGTCTTTCTCGAAGCCTTGCAGCGCGTCGTACAGCGTGCGGTAGCTGATGCAGGCGTCGTCGGGCACTCGGTAATCGCTCGTAATCCGCCGCAAAGATCGCAGTGCTTCGCCGGCACCGTCGTGTTCCTGCATCATCATGCGGACAGGGTTCATTATGGTGCCGAACATCGCAGGTGGCGCAGGTTCGCCCGCCAACACGCTCTCTTCCATCCGCAGCACATAGGGAAAGAGTATCTGCTCTTCTTTCATCAGGTGTACGTGGAGCTCTTCGGATAATGCCGAGAAGAGTTCCTGCACGGTTAGCAGTTCAGGATGATTCTTGCCATGAACTCCCACCACCTTCGCCGTCAGCGACTCGATGCGACGGCATTCCGAGCGAACGAATACGTGGTGGGTGCTATTGATGTGTGCGATCAGGTCGGCTAGCGGTAGTGCTTGCCAGTTTTTGTCGCTTTCGGAAGTGGCAGCCTCGGCGCACTCTTGCAGTCTCGCGAGAACTTCATCCAGCGCGACATCGGCCTGGGTGCAGGCCTGGCTCAAGGTGCGGTTGCCGCCGCAACAGTAATCGATTCCCAGTTTTTCGAATTCCCGTGTGCAGCTCGGGGCCTCCGCCGCGATCTCTCCCACAGTTTTGGTTGCCGCGATTGTCATGATCGTTGCTCCTTTTGCGAGCTGTGCGGCACGCCGCGTTGCCCGCCTACCTCATGCAGAATACGAGAGGCTCGCAGGAGCCACTATGACTTCTGTCACAGGATCGCGACTTTCTGTGCTTTATAAATTTGTTGGGCTGAGACTTTGGTCACTGTGTGTTGCGTGCGGCGCTGCTGAAATCACCTCATGAATGAGAACGCGGGTTTCCTCGACTTCAATGAACGCCCTTACATCGTGATATGGGAAGTCACGCAGGCCTGTGATCTCGCCTGTGTGCACTGCCGTGCCAGTGCCCAGCCGAGGAGAAATCCCTTCGAACTGTCTACCCAGGAAGGCAAGCGGCTGATTGATGATGTCGCACAGCTGGAAGTGCCGGTCTTCGTGCTCACAGGTGGAGACCCGATCAAGCGACCTGATCTTTTTGAGCTGATTGAGCACGCAAGGGAAGTCGGTGTTCGCGTGTCTCTGACTCCTAGCGCGACGCCTTTGCTGACCCGTGACATCATTTGTCGTTTGAAGGAATCAGGTCTGGCTCGCCTAGCGGTGAGCCTCGACGGTTCCTATGCGGAGGTGCACGACGCGTTCCGCGGAATGGCAGGGTCATTTGACCGCACAATGGAGGCGATCGAATGGGCCAACGAGGTCGAGCTGCCGGTGCAGATCAACACGACATTCAGCCGTCGGAACATAGAAGACTTCGACCAGATCGCCGCGTTGATGGAGTCGAAGAAAATCGCGTTATGGAGCGTGTTTTTCCTCGTGCCCACCGGGCGGGGCAGGCTCGATGACCTGCTTTCGGCGGAGGAGTTCGAAAGCATCTTCGCGAAGCTGTACCCCTTATCGAAGCGCGCGCGCTTTCACATTAAGACCACAGAAGCCCAGCACTATCGGCGCTACATCCTCCAGCAGCAGGTTGCAGCAAAGCGTGATGGACCCGCTGAGTGCATGGATGCTCCGAATAGAGAGCAGGACACCATCGGACGAGCGCCACGGGGCCTAAACGACGGCAAAGGATTTGTGTTTGTGTCACACACGGGCGAAGTGTATCCGAGCGGATTTCTGCCGTTTGCCGGAGGAAATGTGCGGTCGAAGTTGTTGAGCAAGATTTATCGCGAGTCTCCGGTCTTCCGGCAGTTGCGCAATGCCGACCTGCTCGGCGGCAAATGCGGAGCATGCGAGTTTCGTCACATCTGCGGCGGCTCACGAGCAAGGGCATACGCGCTAACAGGCGATCCAATGGCAGAAGAGCCTTGCTGTTCCTACGTGCCGAATCGCCTACGCTGAGGCCAGTACAAGAGGGCCTGAAAAGCGCAATCAAGGATCGGGACGAAGCAGCTTAACCGCTTCCTGCTTACGCCCCCGAGCGCAGCACCGCAGGGAATGTCGTGGGATGCAAGAACTGGATGTTTTACGCCAGTGACCGCGGCGGTCGGACCGGGGCTGTGCCCACCAGCTTCGTTGCTAGTTGCAATCGGCTAGGCATCGATTCGTTCGCCTACCTGCCGGATGCCTTTGCCCGCATCGGCATCCGCCCCCAGAACCAGCTCGACGAGTTGCTCCCCGACCGGTGGGTGGCGCGTGCTGCACTTTCTCTTTGAACTTGACTCGCTCAGGCGGCGCCGCAGCACTTCTTGAACTTTTTGCTGCTGCCACAGGAACAAGGTTCGTTGCGTCCGAGCTTGGGTGTGGTGCGACGAATGGGCGGAGCCTGCCAGCCGATGCTTTTGGTGTCCACCAGGCCGTCTCCGTGGGCGTGACGGAGTTCCACGATTACCGATCAGAGCCATCATGCCGTCAGGCTCTCCAGCAGAAAGCGACGCCAGCTTCCGGCCGAGGTCTTGCGTCGCTACATTGCTCGCCAGCTCGAATGCAAACTCGCCGGGACGGGAAAAGATTCGCACCAGCAGCCAATTGGCGCGCGTCTCGATGTCGTCGAGGCTCGCCAGCAATCGGGGATAGCGTTCTCCGTCGCGCGATGGCTTCCCTTTTACTCTATCGATTCCGAGGAGGCTCTGCATAATTGGGACGCACGGCGTCTCTTCCTGCCGACCTCTGCACCTCATGATATTCAGGCTCAGTATTGATCGCCCACAGGACATGCTGTCCCCCCATCACATTCCTGGCAGCATAGATACCTGTCATCATGGAGTGGTCTGGCTCGCAACTGCCGGAAGACCTTGTTGCCGTAGTACTCCCGTAAATATTTGTCTCCTTCAGCGTAAGCCAGTTCTCGATCGGCGTGACCTTTCACATAGTCGTATTGATGGTGGTGAACCGCCAG
>DASRAA010000085.1:0-6543 GCA_035638375.1 Binatia bacterium
AGAATTGGGGCAAACGGTCTTGATGATCACTCACAACCCAGAGGCTGCGGAATATGGGGATCGCATCATTCACATGCGTGATGGCGCGATCGTGCCGCCCGAGCGCGATCCGCAATGGACGGGCGCGCAGCACGACTAAAAGCTGCGACGTCGCGAACCACGCTAGCCCGATCTCGCGCGGGATCATGGATCGGGCAGGCTGCTGCAGCGCGACCTGCCTTCTCATTGGCCTCCAGGATGTAGTCGTCAACATCGGTCAGGAAAGTGGCGTTGAACCGGTTGGTGATCTGAGCAAGCCCGACATTCAGGCAGATGTCGATGATTTGCTCGACGGAGAATTGCTTGGTCAAGGCCATGTATGTAGCCTCGTCGATGTTTAGCATCCTAGTGGATCTCTGAGCGTAGCGAACGATCGCCGCTTCAGCTTCGCTGTATATTCCATCGGGCAGCGGGTCATCGCCAGGATGCCGCAACTTCTCCCCGCTGATCCCGATGCTCCGACCGAGCATCGTGTGATGAGGGACTCAATAATGACAGCGATTGGTAACGGACGCGGTGGTTTAGGCGAGTTCGGTAAAAGTTGGCGTCAGATTGTTGCGATACCGTACGGACTGCACGAAATCGATCAGGGCATTAGCCTGCTTAGGATGATTGGCCAGCAGCCGGGCAGCATTGAAGACCTCTCCTAGGCCGCCTTCAACTTTCTTAAGAAACTCCCGAGCCTCAGGAAGTGTCGTCGGATCGTCTTCGCGCACTGTCAGAATGCGAGCCATCTTCGACTTTCCGAAGTCGCGCTGGGAAAAGGTTACGCCCGGACCCTTTTACAGTCCATACGCTCGATAGGCTGTTGCATTTGAACCTGATCTCCTCCGTGATCTCCATGCCTCCGCGGTGAATTGGGCTCTCCGAATCGTCTCGCAGGTCGTCGCAGCGGTTTGCTGCCCCATTCGCCGTTTCGTTATAATCGAGGAACCGAGCGGGAGTAACTCAGTGGTAGAGTGCGACCTTGCCAAGGTCGAAGTCGCGGGTTCAAATCCCGTCTCCCGCTCCAGAGATTTCTACCCTCGCCGCGGGCGAGGGTTTCTTGCGTAACTTTCCCGGTTTTTTTAGGGGCGCGGTCGCCAAGTGGTAAGGCCGAGGTCTGCAAAACCTCTATCGGCGGTTCGATTCCGCCCCGCGCCTCCAGGTTTCTTGCCCTTGCTTTGCCGCCGCTCGCCGACCCCTCGCCCTGTCGCGGGAATCCGTCCGCGACGATTTGATGGCATGGCCGGTTTTGGTTCTCTATGACGCAGCTAAGCACCTCCGCGTTTGCCTCCACCGATCCTGAAAAGCCGGAGAGGGCTCCCGCGTCGTACTTCACCAACCGCTTCCATCAGCAGCTCTGGAGCGACCTTCCCACCGCCGCCTTCGGCCTGTCTGCGCTATACGTACTCTTTGCTATCGCCCATCCGTTCACAGTAGGCGGTGCTGCGGGACGGAGGTTGACTGGGTTGGCGGCGGCCAGCGCAGTCGTCCTGTTCTTGTTTGGCTTGTGGCTACGGCGCTCAAAGCAAGTCCACCTGGCCAACCTCACAGCTGGCATCTTCGCCGTGATTGCCCTCGCTAACGCAACCTATCACTTGTTGCAGACGCAGGATCCTGCGCAGTTCACCAATTTCATTCTGCTCGTGGTCGCCATCGGCGCGTTCTTCCTGTCGTCGGGCTGGTGCCTGGCTGCGGTCTCTCTTGTCGGTTTCGTATGGGGAGCCGCGATTTATGCGCTTCCTAACCCTAACGCCGTTCACAACGCGTTCGCATTTGTCTCTGCCTCTCTGGTCGCTACCCTGGCGTTTCGCTTCCGTACGCGTGCTCTTCGCTCCTTCTTTGAACGCGAATGGAGCGAGCTCCGACATCTGGAAAAGCTGGAGGCCACCGAAGCCGAGCTCATCCGGACTAATGCTGAATTAGAAGATCGGGTGACTAGCCGCACCGCGGAGCTTCAGCTCCAAGTGGAACAGACACGCAAGATGGAGCAAGCCATTTACGATGCGGAAAAGCTGGCGACCACCGGCCGCATGGCCGCAATTCTCGCCCACGAGATCAACAATCCGCTGGATACTGTAGTCAATAGCCTGTACCTTCTGGAAAACGCAGAGCTGCGGCCCGATGAGCGCAAGTACCTGGAATTGGCTTCGGCAGAACTGCAGCGCGTGGTTCGCATCACGAGACACACTCTGGGCTTTTACCGCAAAGGCGAAGCGCCCAAGCTCTTCGATTGCGCGCTTGTTGCGATGGAGGTGATTTCGACGCTGGCTCCAATGGCGAACGGTCTCGGCGTTCAGTTGGAAATCAGGACCCAAGGCACGCCGATGCTGGAAGGGTTTGCTGCCGAGATTCGCCAGTTGCTGACCAACCTTATCATGAACGCCATCGATGCCGAGAGCTCGCGCGTTCGCGTCCGCGTGGGCCCTTCCACCGACAGACGAGGCAGGGGCATTCATGGTGTGCGGATCTCAGTTCTCGACAACGGTAAGGGCATCACCAAGGAGCACGCAGGCGACCTCTTTGAGCCGTTTTTCACGACGAAGGGAGAGAAGGGTACCGGCCTCGGATTGTGGGTCTGCAAGGGCATTGCACAAAAACACAATGGGACCATTACATTCCGCAGCATTGTGCGCCCGCGGGGGAGCGTGTTCTCGCTTTTCGTTCCGTCCGGGCAAAGCTACGATCCTCCGCTTTCCGGTGCTGATGTATCGCAAACCACCGCGGCTGAGGCGGTTCAACCCATCAGAGTGCCGTAACGCGGGCTTCCCCTTGACAACTTAGGAGAGACCGCGATATTCTCCTAACCGCTTTAGGGGAACACATGACTGACCAGGCCCAACTCCTTCCCGGCACGCTCGACCTCCTGATTTTGCGCGCGGTCTCTCTGGGACCGCTGCATGGCTACGGAATCCTTCTACGCATCGGCCAAATCTCGGGCAACGCGCTGCTGATCGAGCAGGGAGCGCTCTATCCCGGCTTGTTCAGGTTGGTGCGTCAGGGACTGCTCAAAGCAAGCTGGGGGACATCGGAGAATAATCGCAAGGCCAAGTATTACGAACTTACCGCGGCGGGGCGCAAGCGTCTGCAACAGGAAACTGACAACTGGAACCGCCTCGCCAATGCCATCCGAGCGGCCCTCTCGGCTCAACCGGAGGAAGCATGAATTTTCTGGCCTATCTCCGTTCCGTCTCTTCCAAGTTCCTTCATCACTCTCGAACTGCAGGTGAGATGGAAGACGAGCTTTGCTCGCATGTCCAGCTTCGCGCCGATGACCTGGAACGTACTGGCATGAGCCGCGTAGAGGCCGAGCGTCGAGCGCGCATTGAGTTCGGTGGATTCGAGCGCTACAGAGAAGAATCACACCATGCGCTTGGAGGCAGCTTCATCGAGATTCTGCTCAATGATGTACGAATCAGCTATCGCAAGCTGCGCAAGTCTCCGGGATTTACCCTCGTTGCCTCTTTAACTCTGGCTCTGGCCATTGGCGCGAATGCTGTTGTCTTTGCGGTGCTGAATGGCTTGATTCTCCGGCCGATAAATGTGCCCCGGCCTGCAAGCCTCTACGGGCTCGAGCGCGGAAGCTACAAGGCGGTCAACCATTCCTATCCTGACTACCTCGATTTTCGCAATCGCAATCGCACCTTCGAGGACTTGGCGGCCTACAACGTCACTTCCGTTGGGCTCGATACGGGCAGCGGTGATCCGGTTGGGTCCTGGATCATGGAGACGACGCCAAACTACTTCGACGCCTTGGGCATTCAGCCCTACCTCGGGCGTTTGTTTCACGCCTCCGATGATCATGGTCCGAACAGCGTTCCTTACATCGTGCTCACGCACGCCTTCTGGCATAGCCATTTTCATGACGACCCGAGCGTCGTGGGCCGCGTTGTTCAACTCAACAAACATCCCTTCACGATCCTCGGCGTTGCGCCGCCTGATTTCCGGGGAACTATTCTGTTTGTCTTTCCCGATTTCTGGGTGCCGCTGACCAACCAGGAGCAGGTAGAAGGTGTGTACGACCTCAATGAGCGCGGCAAGCGCAACCTGCTTATGGTGTTCGGACACCTCAAGCCGGGCGTTACTCCAGCCCAAGCCGTCGCAGACCTGAACTCGGTCGGCGCATATCTGGAAGCAAACTATCCCAAGGACGACAGCCAGATGTATTTCACGCTGACGCGTCCCGGCCTCGCGGGCGACTGGTTCGGCGGTCCACTGCGCCAATTCCTGAGCGGACTGATGTTGCTAGCCGGACTGATTCTCTTGGCTGCATGCGCCAACCTCGGCAATCTGTTTGCTGCGCGCGCAGCCGACCGCTCGCGCGAAATCTCATTGCGGCTCGCCCTTGGTTCCAGCCGCCTTCGCGTGGTCAGGACGCTCTTCACCGAGGCGCTGATGATCTCTGCTCTCGGAGGCGTCGTTGGACTGTGGGGCAGCATCGTGATTCTGCGCGGACTCAGCACCTGGCAGCCGCTTCCCACCGCTCCTCTTACCATACCTATTAGCCCCGACGCGAAGGTCTATTTCTTCGCATTGCTGTTAGCGTTGGCCAGCGGGTTGGTCTTTGGCGCAGTTCCCGCCAGGCAGACATTCCGCACCAACCCGTATGAGCTCGTCAAATCCAGCTCGGGCTACAGAACCGGTCGGCGAATGACGGTTCGAGAAGTCCTGCTGGTGGTGCAGATCGCGATTTGCGCTGTTCTGGTGACGTCTTCGTTCGTTGCTGTGCGAGGCCTGGTGCGCTCACTGCACGCCAACTTGGGCTTCGAGCCGCGCAACGCCATGCTCGTCGAGACTGCCCTGAGCATGGCTGGCTACAGCGGCGACGCCGTTCCTGCGATGCAGAAACGCATGATCGACGCCTTACAGGCGATTCCTGGAGTCCAGTCGGTGGGTTTGGTCGATCGCCTGCCACTGTATTACGGGGCGAACTACACGAACATCTTCAGCGACAAAACTTCTGATCTGCGGCCATCGAATGTAGCTGCGCGCCCAACCATGTATTTGATCTCGCCAGAATACTTCCAGGCTGCGGGCACGTCATTGCTGTCCGGTCGTGCTTTCACCTGGCATGACGACACCAGCGCGCCACGAGTCGCCGTGATCAATCGGCAGTTTGCTCACAAGATTTTCGGCTCGGTTTCCGCCGCCCTGGGCGGGTATTTCAAACTGGAGAACGTAACCCGCGTACAGGTCGTCGGCATAGTCGAAGATGGAAAATACGACACCTTGGCTGAAGAGCCCAGGGCCGCAATGTTTCTGCCGATTCTGCAGTCGCCTTCGACCCAGACTGCCCTTGTCATCCGCTCCGAGCGCGACCAGCAGGAAATCGCCGCCGCCATCAAACGCACGGTGACAGGCCTGGATTCGGGGCTGCCCATCACCCTACGCTCCTGGAACCAGGAGCTGGAGTCCGCCCTGTTTGCGTCACGCATGGCGACGCTCTCGCTCGGCGTACTCGGCACCTTGGGTGCGATGCTGGCTGTGACAGGCATTTTCGGAATGGCCGCCTACTCCGTGAGCAAGCGGCTGCGTGAGTTCGGAATCCGTGTCGCTCTCGGCGCAAAGCGCGCCGAGCTCCTGCACACCGCCTTGGGTCGAGCCCTCAAACTGCTGGCGTTTGGCTCAGCCGCCGGCCTATTCCTGGGAATCCTGGCTACCAAGGTTATAGCCTACATCGTCTATCAGGCAACACCCAACGATCCCATGGTCCTCGGCGGAGCCGTGTTGGCGATGTCACTGCTGGGCCTGCTGGCCACGTGGATCCCGGCTCGCCGCGCCCTGAACGTCGACCCGAACCTGCTCTTGCGCGAAGAATAAAACGGCGCCACACTTCGAAGGTACCGAGCTTTGCGTCCGGAAACCCAGGTGACACCGTTCGTTGCACTGTTCGCGGCACCCGAATGCCAGACCCATCCACGGCCGCACCGACAGCTGCGCCGCTTGTCCGGGCACAAGGCGCACCGGTAATTAACTGGACAGGATTCGGGTGCAGCAAAATCAATGCACTCAGAAAACCTCCGTTCCTCTGAGCAGAGCTTTTCCTATCCTGAAGTTTGGCGCTGCCGCAGGAGTCCACCAGGCGCCAAATTGGCTTGAGTTTGCTTAGTTTCAAATCAGGAGCACGCCGTAGACTTCAACGCGCTAGTGCTTTTCTATTATTGTTCCCGAGTTTCGCAACCCGATATCTTCGCTCCAATTTCACCACTCATGAAGCAACTTGCGATTTGTATACAAGCACTCTTGTCTGTGCTACTGGCATCTGCAGCGACTCCGCACTGCGCTGCGCAGCCCACCCAAACGTCGATCACAATTTCGCCTTCCGATCCACGCCTCCAGATCATCGGCCGCGTCGACGCGCACGATCCGGCAAGAATACGCATGGCGTATCCTGGCGTGACTCTCCGCTTGCGTTTCACAGGCACGCTCGCAGAAGTGAATCTCACCAGCGACGCCGACGACACCTATGTTCTAACCATCGTGGAAGGCGCCAAGCCGCAGGTCCACCGCCTGGAAAAAGGT
>DASRAA010000086.1:0-23077 GCA_035638375.1 Binatia bacterium
AGGATGCGCGGCGAACCTTGAGCAAGCTGAGGCCCGACATCGACGTCGACGTTCGCCTCAAGTCGATCGAAGCCTCCCTGCAAACCCAAAGCCAGTCCCGTTCCTGGAGCGTCGTCTTCGCCCCCCACTGGCGAGGGCCTCTCAAGGTCGGCCTCGGCTTGGCGATTCTTCAGCAGATTACCGGCATCAATGCGATCATCTATTATTCCGACCGTATTTTCGCCACAGCCGGCTTTACCACTCCCGCCGCGCGGACCGCCGCCACTACCTGGGCGATCGGTGGCGTCAACGTCTTGGCCACCTTCATCGCTATCGCGTTCGTCGACCGGCTTGGACGGAGGCCCCTGCTTCTGGCGGGCCTCATTGGCATGGGGCTCAGCCTCGCGGCGGTCGGCTTCGCCTTCTTGCAGACGGGGCAAGCAGCGAGCGCGGCCACTGGCATCGTCACCCTGGTTGCCCTGATCGTGTTTATCATTTCATTTGCATTCTCCCTCGGACCCGTAACCTGGACGGTGATCAATGAGATCTATCCCGGCGTTGTACGCGGCCGCGCGGTGGCAGTTGCCACTGCGGTCAACTGGGGCTCAGCTTTTATCGTCAGCCAATTCTTCCTGTCACTGGTCAAGTTGGTGGGCGATAGCGTTACGTTTTGGCTGTTCGCCGTGTTTTGCGGACTAGGCCTGCTCTGGGTCTACTGCAGCGTACCGGAAACCAAGGGCCGCTCGCTCGAACAAATCGAGGCATTCTGGCAAACGACCCATTGACGGTGGGTTCTATGGAAGGGAAATCAAGAGGAAGTACTATTCGCTGGCGGCAGTGAGGGAGCTTGGAGGTCGCCCTCGGGTCGGCTTCTTCGACTTTATGAATCGCCTGCCGGGAAGCGCCCGCTGAACTCCATCCTCGACATTCACAAACCGAAACGCGACCGCTGGCGGGGCAGCATCGCAGGCGCATTTTCTCTACACCGTCGCCCCCCATCCCTTCGATGAGATGCTGAAGGCTGATCCGCTGGCGCTCCTTCGCTCACAGTCGTAGTTGCAGCTCTACCAGCGTCGCGTCGGGGTTGTTGCTTGACCAGCCGCCCTAGCTTCCCTTGCACCTCCGCCGTGATGCGGCTGCGCGGCCTGTGACGCTGTTTGATCCGTTCCATCTGGCGCGTCCGCTTCCGCTGCCGGGATATCTTCCACGCCCAGGGAACCCGCACCCCAAAACCGCTGGGCCAGCTGCCGCAGGCTGCCTTCCCCGCGGTCGTGCGCGCCCAGCAGCTTCCGCCGCAAATCTTCGGAATACGCCGTCGCCATGCCGAATTTTCGAATTGGTAATTTTGACAGTTTCCAAGATCGGCGTGATGCACTAACTTCTGCAGTGTTCTCAAGATTGAATATGAAGATTGCGCGAAGAAACTTTGCAGGAAACTGGACGCGCCTTAGGAGGTTGCCGTGAGGCTTAGTCCTGGAAAGCTTCAGGGAATCAAGAATGTATCAACCAAGCAGGGTGTAATCGCTGCTGCTGCCATGGACCAGCGCGGGTCACTGAAGAAAATGCTGGGCAGCCGCGGCAACGACGCTGGCCTGGAGGAATTCAAGATTCACGTGGCAGAAGTGTTGACCCAGCACGCCAGCGCCATCCTGCTCGATCCTGAGTGGGGACTTCCGGCCGCCAAGCGCCGCGCCAAGGGCGCAGGCCTGCTGCTCGCCTACGAGAAAACCGGATACGACGCAACCCTTCCGGGCCGCCTGCCTGATCTGCTGGACCTCTGGTCAACCAAACGTTTGAAAGAAGCGGGCGCTGATTGCGTGAAAATCCTGCTCTACTACTCAATTTACGATGAGCCGAAGATCAACGACCTGAAGCATACCTGGGTGGAACGCATCGGCGACGAGTGCCGGGCCAACGATATTCCATTCTTCCTCGAGCTGGTCGGCTACAAAGAGGGAATCGATGCGAAGAGCGTGGAGTACGCCAAGTTGAAGCCGGAAGTGGTAACCAAGTCGATGGAGGAATTCTCCAAAGACAGGTATGGAGTGGATGTGCTGAAGGTCGAAATTCCTGTAAACCTGCAATACGTGGAAGGCGCAAAATCGTTCAAAGGAACCAAGGCCTACACGAAAGCCGAGGCACTGGCGCACTTCCGCACCGCGGCAGCCGCTACCCACAAACCTTTTATTTTTCTATCGGCCGGGGTGAGCAATCCAGAGTTCGTCGAGGACCTGGGGTTCGCTGCTGAAGCAGGCGTCAAATTCAATGGCGTGCTCTGCGGCCGCGCGACCTGGAAAGAAGGCATCCCGATCTATGCGGAAAAGGGTGCAGACGCCTTCCGTAAGTGGCTCGAAACCGATGGTGTGGCCAACATCGAAAACGTCAACAACGCCCTCCGGGCGGCTACCCCGTGGTACGGAATTTATGAAGCCTAGAGCGCAGGGATGTAGGTCAGCGCGAACGGCACATGCGCTGTTTTCGAAAATGATTCAAGCACGCGGAAATGCAGGAGATTTCGGCGTGAGTGGAGTTCTGAGTACGGCTTTAGAAACAGAGGAATAGTCATGGCTACTGCCCCGAACCGACCATCTGCACCGATAAAGCTGGTAATTGCCGATGTCGATGGCACCCTCGTGACGTCAGGCAAAGAACTAACGCAGCGCTCAATTGATGCGGTTAAGAAGCTTCGCGAAGCCGGGATAAAGTTTGTGATTACCAGCGGGCGCCCACCGCGGGGCTCGAAGATGCTGATTGAGCCTCTCCAATTGACCGAACCAATCGGCGGGTTCAACGGCGGCGTAATTGTCACACCCGGTTTGCAAACCCTCGGCGTGCGCTTGATTGCTGCCGACACGGCCCGTCTTGTGTTGCAGTTCTTGGTTAAGCATCGTCTGACGGTGTTCTTGTACACCGACATCGACTGGTTCGTGCGAGACGCAAAGGCCCCGCACGTTGCCAGGGAGCAGTACACCGTACAGTTTGCGCCCACGGTTGTCAACGACTTCGAACCCTTTATCGACAAGACAGTGAAACTCGTTGGAGTGACCGACGAGGTCGAACTGGCTAAGCGCTGCGAAAAAGAATTGCAGGAGATGGCTGGGGACCGCGTCTCGGCAGCCCTCTCGCAGCCGTATTACCTCGACATTACTAACCCGGAAGCAAATAAAGGCCATGTCGCTGAGTTGGCGTGCAAGCACTACGGCATTCAGCCAGAGAACATCGTAACGATTGGAGACATGCCGAACGATGTGCTGATGTTTGAAAAAAGTGGCACGAGCATCGCAATGGGTCAGGCCAGCGCGGACGTGAAGAAGGCCGCCACATACGTTACCGCGTCGAACGACGATGAGGGATTCGCTAAGGCGATTGAGCAATTCGTGCTGGGAGCACGGCATGAAGCGATTGCACATGGCGGGAGGGCGTAGAGGTGAACATAACGGCATCTACCCAGGCGACCACGGTGACGCCTATGTTTCTAGTCGGCGTCAACGAAGCCCTGCTAGAAACAACATCGAAAATGACCCGGCGGTTATTGCCGCCTTTTCCTTGGGCAGAGGTAACCGTTCAGGACATCGTAGGCCTGCTGTCATGAATCCGTCCTCGGAACTGGTCCTGAGGCGCAAAACAACCGAGGTGAACCCATGAAGGCAACAAAAGCACTGCATGATCTGGGCCAGAGCCTGTGGCTTGACAACATCACGCGCGACATCCTCGACAACGGCACTCTACAGCGGTACATCAATGAGCTTTCCGTTACGGGCCTGACATCGAATCCGACGATCTTCGACCACGCTATCAAGAACAGCACACATTATGATGGCGGCATTCGCGAGAAACTCGCACAAGGCAAATCGGGAGAAGCCTTGTTTTTTGAGTTGGCCATAGAGGACCTGACTCGCGCCGCCGACCTGTTCCGCCCCATCTACAACCAGACCAAAGGCGTGGATGGCTGGGTGTCGCTTGAGGTTTCGCCGCTGCTGGCTTACGACACGGCCACCACGATCGCGGCGGCCAAGGACTTGCACGCTCGTGCGGCGCGCCAAAACCTATTCATCAAAATTCCGGGAACACAACAAGGATTGCCTGCTATCGAAGAGGCGATCTTTTCCGGCGTCTCGGTGAATATCACCTTGTTATTCTCCCGCGAGCACTACCTCGCCGCCGCTGATGCGTATTTGCGTGGGATTGAACGCCGCGTAGCGGCCGGACGGGACACCACTGTTACCTCGGTAGCCTCGGTGTTTATCAGCCGTTGGGATGTGGCTGTCGCCAAGAAAGTACCTGAGAGCCTGCGCGACAAGCTGGGTATCGCGATCAGCCGGCGGATCTACAAGGCTTACCGCGATTGGCTCGCGTCGCCTCGGGTGAAGAAGATTGCCGCAGCGGGGTTCAACCCGCAGCGCCTGTTGTTTGCCAGCACCGGGACAAAGGATCCCAAGGCCTCTGACATTCTTTACATCAAGGCGCTGGCTGCGCCTGATACGGTCAACACCATGCCTGAGGCCACACTGCTGGATTTTGGCGATCACGGCGAGGTTGGAGCTGCGATGCCTGCCGATGGCGGGGAGTGCGAGCAAGTGCTGTCTGAGTTCGCCAAGGCGGGTATTGACGTGGACGCTCTGGCCGCACAACTCCAATCAGAAGGAGCCAAATCCTTCGATGATTCCTGGAACGACCTGATGAAAGTTATCGCATCGAAAAGCGCAGTTCTGCAAGCGGCATGATTGCGGCTTGCGACTCTGCACTAAAGGAGAATCTGCATGAGCACCGGTATTGTGCCTGCCGCTGAGGCCGTGGCCCCGCTCACCGAGCGGCGCGCGTGGAAACGTCTCAACTCTCATTACAAAAAGATCGTTGACACCCACTTGCGGACTCTGTTTGCGGACGATCCCGCGCGCGGTGAACGGCTGACGGTAGAGGCCGTCGGACTCTTTCTCGACTATTCCAAGAATCACATCACGGACGAGACGATCAAGCTGCTCCTGCAACTGGCGCGGGAGTCAGGGCTGGAGGAACGGCGCGATGCCATGTTCCGTGGTGAAAAGATCAATGTGACCGAAAAACGGGCAGTGCTCCATGTGGCCCTGCGAGCACCGAGAGGCCAAGTCATCAAGGTCGATGGCGAGGATGTAGTGCCCGGAGTCCACGCTGTGCTCGACAAGATGGCTGACTTCTCCGATCGAGTCCGTAGCGGAGTGTGGAAGGGCCACACTGGCAAGCCAATCAAGAACGTCATCAACATCGGCATCGGCGGTTCCGATCTCGGCCCTGTCATGGCCTACGAGGCGCTGAAGCATTACAGCCGGCGTGACATGAGGTTTCGCTTCATCTCCAACGTGGACGGCACCGATTTCGCTGAGGCTGTTATTGACCTCGATCCGGCAGAGACGCTCTTCATTGTCTCGTCGAAGACCTTCACCACCCTGGAGACCATGACCAACGCTCACACCGCGCGCGAGTGGACGATCAAGGGTCTGGGCGACGAGAAGGCGATTGCCAAGCACTTCGTTGCCGTCTCCACGAACGCCGCGGAAGTGGCGAAGTTCGGCATCGACACCGCGAATATGTTCGGCTTCTGGGACTGGGTCGGCGGCCGTTACTCTATGGACTCGGCCATAGGACTTTCCACCATGCTCGCCATCGGGCCGGAAAATTTCCGCGCCATGCTCGACGGCTTCCACCAGATGGACGAGCACTTCCGCAGCACGCCGCTGGAGAAAAACCTGCCCGTGCTTATGGGCCTGCTCGCCGTCTGGTACAACGACTTTTTCGGCGCGCAAACCGTCGCTGTGCTGCCCTACGAGCAGTACCTCAAGCGCTTCCCGGCTTATTTGCAGCAGTTGACCATGGAGAGCAACGGCAAGCACGTAAAGCTCGATGGCAGGGGCGTCGAGGCCGACACGGGACCCATCTATTGGGGCGAGCCTGGCACCAATGGTCAGCACTCGTTTTACCAGTTGATCCACCAGGGGACGCGGATCATTCCCTGCGATTTCATTGGTTTCGGCAAGCCCCTGAACAAGGTCGGGCGACACCATGATCTGCTGATTTCCAACATCTGCGCACAGGCCGAGGCGCTGGCATTTGGCAAGACTCCCGAGCAGGTGAAGGCTGAGGGTACACCGGACTGGCTGGTTCCTCACCGCGTGTTTGACGGCAATCGTCCGTCGAACATCATTTTTGTCGAACAGTTGACGCCCGCAGCGCTAGGCAAGCTTGTGGCCCTTTACGAGCACAACGTATTCACGCAAGGCGCAATCTGGGGCATCAACTCGTTTGATCAATGGGGCGTGGAGTTGGGCAAGGTGCTGGCCAAGCGCATCATCCCCGAACTGGAGAACGCAAACGAACCGGCTTTGAAGCATGACAGCTCAACGAATAACGTCATCCGCTATTACCGCAAGCTGAAGAACGGCTAACAGCCCGGTTTTGCCACGCGATGGCGACCGGCTCGGGCGAACTTAAGGAGATAACTATGCAGCTCGGAATGGTTGGTTTGGGAAGAATGGGCGCTAATATGGTGCGCCGTCTCATTCGCGGTGGCCACGAATGTGTGGTGTTTGATGTATTTCCCAAGGCCGTGGAAGCACTTGCGGCGGAAAAGGCCACGCCTTCCTCATCTTTCGCCGACCTGGCGAAGAAGCTAGCCAAGCCCCGCGCTGTTTGGCTGATGGTCCCGGCTGCGGTGGTGGACGAAACTATCGGAAAGATACTCCCCAATCTCGAACCGGGTGACATTCTGATCGACGGCGGCAACTCTTACTACATCGACGACATCCGGCGAGCCAAGCAGCTCGCGCCAAAGAAAATCCACTATGTCGATGTGGGAACCAGCGGCGGCGTCTGGGGGCTGGAGCGCGGCTACTGCATGATGATCGGTGGCGAAGACGTGACGGTAAAGCATCTGGATCCCATCTTTGCAACGCTTGCGCCCGGCAGGGGTGACATCCCACGCACGACCGGCCGCGAAAAGATTGGAGGCACAGCCGAACAGGGTTATCTGCACTGCGGCCCGAACGGCGCCGGACACTTTGTCAAGATGGTGCACAACGGAATTGAGTACGGCATCATGGCAGCCTATGCCGAAGGTCTCGGAGTGTTGAAGAGCGCCAACGTCGGTGAGAAGCAGCATGAAATCGATGCCGAGACGACGCCGCTGCGTGACCCCGAGCATTACCAATACGATCTCAACCTGCGCGATGTGACGGAGGTGTGGCGACGAGGAAGCGTGATTGCGTCGTGGCTGCTTGATCTGACCGCGTCGGCGCTGGTCGACGATCCCAATCTCTCCAAATTCGCCGGGCGCGTCTCGGACTCCGGCGAGGGGCGCTGGACCATCAAGGCGGCAATCGATGAGGGCGTTCCGGTGCCTGTGCTTACAACTTCGCTATATGAACGTTTCACCTCGCGCGGCGAAGCTGATTATCAGGACAAACTTCTGTCGGCTATGAGGTTTGGTTTCGGCGGACATCTGGAGAAACCCGCGGCAACCGGAGCATCTAATGCAGCCTGAGAATTGCGATGTCCTCGTCTTCTTTGGCGCGACGGGAGACTTGGCCTACAAGAAAATTTTCCCGGCTTTACAGGCCATGATCAAGCGGGGACACCTCGATGTTCCGGTTATCGGAGTGGCCAAGGCCAACTGGACACTTGATCAACTCAAGGCCCGGGCCAAAGACAGCCTGGAGAAACATGGAGGGCTCGATCCGGCCGCCTTCGAAAAACTGAGTGGCCTGTTGCGCTACATCGATGGCGACTACGCCGACAAATCCACTTTTCAGTTCTTGCGCAAGGCGATGGGCAACGCTGAACATCCTGCTCATTACCTGGCAATTCCACCGGTGTTGTTTGGGCCTGTTGTGGAGCAACTCGTTAATTCGGGTTGCGCCAAAGGTGCGCGCGTCGTCATTGAGAAGCCCTTTGGCAACGATTTAGCCTCAGCTCGCGAACTAAACAAGATCGTCTTAAGCGCATTCGATGAGTCCATGGTGTATCGCATCGACCATTACCTGGGCAAGAAACCCGTACACAACATGCTGATATTTCGCTTTGGCAACGCATTCATGGAGCCATTCTGGAACCGCAATTACATCGAAAGCGTGCAGATTACCATGGCGGAAAACTTTGGAGTCCAGGGTCGTGGGGCATTCTACGACCAGACTGGCACCATCCGCGATGTCATCCAGAACCACTTGTTCCAGGTCCTTTGCAACCTGTGCATGGAGCCCCCGGTGCGTACCGACAGTGAGACGATCCGGGACAAGAAGGCTGAAGTTTTAAAAGCGATTCCACCGCTGCAGACGAAAGACTTGATACGTGGGCGTTTCACCGGCTACCTGAAAGAACCCGGTGTCAAAGCGGATTCCGCGACAGAGACATTCGCTGCCCTCCGCCTCGAGGTTGACTCATGGCGCTGGAAAGGGGTTCCGTTCTACATTCGCGCAGGCAAATGCTTGCCCGTTACCTGTACGGAGGTCTTTGCCCGGTTCCGTAAGCCGCCAACTGTGATTCGCGAGAGTGGTTTGCTGCAAAACTACCTTCGGTTCCGCATCAGCCCTGAGATGACCATTGCGATCGGAGCGACGGTTATGGCTCCGAGTGATGAAATGGTGGGTCAGGAAGCGGAGATGATTGCCAGCCGCCATCCTCGGCCCGAGGAGATGGAAGCCTACGAGCGCGTCTTAGGCGATGCCATGGCGGGAGACCGCACCTTGTTTGCGCGCGAAGACTATGTGGAAGAGGCCTGGAGGATTGTTGATCCTGCCATCAAAGCCGGGACCCCAATTTACGAATATCAACCAAACACGTGGGGGCCGGCCCAGGCAACACAACTCGTTTCTCCTGCAGGGGGCTGGCACGATCCACTCGGAGCTCAATAAGAAAGCAGGTAGGGTGCTATGCAGGTTGAAGTACTTTCGAATGCCGAAGCAGTAGCACGGCGTGCGGCTGGTGTCATTGCCGAGCACGCACGGGCCGCCTTCAAAGAGCGTGGGCAATTTGTCGTGGCGGTGAGTGGAGGCCACACGCCGTGGGTGATGCTGCGCATGTTGGCGAAAGAGGAAGTGCCTTGGCAAGGCGTTCGCGTGTTGCAGGTGGACGAGCGCATTGCGCCCGCGGGTGATCCCGACCGGAACCTCACGCATTTGCACGAGACGCTGCTGCAAGAAGCCCCGATTAATCCCTCACAAGTGTATGCCATGCCTGTCGAAGAGCCTGACTCACAGTTGGCCGCCGCAGAGTACGCGCGGACACTGGAAAAGCTGACAGGATCGCCTCCCGTCCTCGACCTCGTCCATCTCGGTCTCGGACCAGATGGTCACACCGCTTCATTGATCCCTGGGGATGCGGTGTTGCAGGTCTCGGATCGAGATGTTGCGATAACGGGCGTGTACCAGGGTAGGAAGCGAATGACACTTACTTATCCCGTGATCAACCGTGCCCGGCAGATTCTCTGGGTGGTGACGGGCAGTGAGAAAGTCAAGTCTCTTTCCCTATTAGAGAAAGGCGACTTATCCATTCCCGGCGGTCGGATTCGCCGTGACCAGGCGTTAGTGCTGGCAGACGAGGCCGCAGCCGAAGCCAGCCGCGGAAGGGTGGTCGTGTGAAAGTTGGTATCGCTACCGACCATGATGGATTCGGGCTAGAAGAGGAGTTCGTTATCAGGTTGCGCAACGCCGGCCACGACCTCACCGACTTCGGCGCACATAGCCTAAATCCAGGCGACGATTATCCGGACTTTATTGTTCCGGTGGCCGATACAGTTGTCGCCGGGGGAGTAGAGCGAGCTGTATCGATCTGTGGCAATGGGATTGGCGAATATGTTTGCGCCAACTGGTCAAAGCCTGCTTAGAAGCGCGTAAAGCCAGGCCGAGTGGCACCGTCTGCGTTTGCACAAGGTGACGGCCATGGAAAACAAGTGAGGTGATTGGTATGGGTAATCAGGAACTCCAGCAGCTCTCCATCAACACCATCCGGACGTTGTCGATCGATGCGGTACAGCAGGCAAAGTCAGGGCATCCAGGTACTCCGATGGCCTTGGCGCCTTTGGTCTACACCCTCTGGAATCGGGTAATGAACTTCGACCCGCAGGATCCGATCTGGCCCAACCGCGACCGGTTCGTTCTGTCAAACGGCCACGCCTCCATGCTGCTGTGGTCTATTCTCCACCTCACCGGAGTACAGGCGGTCAATGCGGATTACGAACGTGTGGGCCAGCCTTCGGTCACCCTCGATGATATTCGCCGCTTCCGCCAGCTTAATAGCAAGGCGCCTGGACATCCCGAGTATCACTGGGTGTCGGGCGTGGAAACCACCACGGGACCTCTGGGACAGGGCGTCGCAACCAGCGTTGGCATGGCCATCGCGCAAAAATGGCTGGCCAGCCGATATAACAAACCCGGATTCGATGTCTTTGACTACAACATTTACGCCGTCTGCGGTGATGGCTGCATGATGGAAGGGATTTCGTCAGAAGCTGCTTCGGTAGCTGGCCACCTCGGGCTCGATAATCTCTGCTGGATATGGGACAACAACCACATCACCATCGAGGGTAACACCAGTATTGCATTCACCGAAGATGTTGCTGCGCGTTTCCTGGCGTATGACTGGAACGTGCTGCGCGTCGGAGATGCCAACGATGTCGATCGCATAGAGCACGCCCTCAACGTCTTCAAGCAAACCAAGGGCCGACCGACGTTTATCGTGCTCGATAGCCACATCGGATACGGCTCGCCGCATAGGCAGGACACATCAGCGGCACACGGCGAGCCCCTCGGTGAGGACGAAATCCGTCTGTGCAAGCGCGCTTATGGCTGGCCGGAAGATGCGAAGTTTATAGTTCCCGACGGTGTTCGGGAGCACTTTGCCTCCGAAATCGGGAAACGCGGAGCCGACGCTCGCGCGGCGTGGATCAAGCTATTAGTCGGCTATCGCGCGAAGTACCCTGAGTTGGCGGTCGAGATTGAGTTAATGCAGAAGCGCGAGCTGCCTAAGGAGTGGGACCGCGACCTCCCGGTATTTCCCGCGGACTCGAAAGGCATTGCAGGCCGGGAAGCATCGGGCAAGGTGCTGAACGTGCTGGCGCAGAACATTCCATGGCTGATTGGTGGCTCTGGCGATCTCGGGCCTTCTAACAAGACTACGCTTACCTACGAAGGAGCTGGAGACTTTCAATCAGCCACGCCCCATGGCAAGAACCTGCACTTCGGAATTCGCGAGCACTCCATGGGTGCTATTGTGAACGGACTGTCGCTCTCGAAGCTCCGCTCCTTCGGCGCGACCTTCTTCATCTTCAGTGACTACGCTCGGCCGGCGATTCGGCTGGCGGCTTTGATGGAACTGCCCGTCTTCTTCGTCTTCACCCACGATGCCATGGGCGACGGAGAAGATGGCCCAACTCATCAACCGGTCGAGCAACTGGCGTCGTTGCGAGCCATTCCCGGGTTGGTGACGCTGCGGCCGGCTGACGCCAATGAGGTGGTCGAAGCCTATCGCTATGTCCTGCAATTGCGGCACAAACCGGCGGTGCTGGCGCTGTCGCGCCAGACGTTGCCCACCTTCGATCGCACCAAGTACGCTTCCGCGGCAGGTGTTGCTAAAGGTGCCTACGTTCTGGCCGATGCAGCGGGAGGAAAGCCTGAGGTCATCCTTATTGCCTCGGGCAGCGAGGTCATTCTCGCGCTGCAAGCCCATGAGCAACTCTCCGCCGAAGGCATCAAGTCTAGGGTCGTGTCAATGCCTTCGTGGGACATTTTCGAGGTCCAGCCGCAGGAGTACCGTGACAGTGTGCTGCCTCCGCAGGTGAGGGCCCGCGTGGCGATAGAGCAGGCTTCCACCTTCGGTTGGGAACGCTACGTTGGAACGACTGGCAGCATTATCGGCATGCGGACCTTTGGCGCGTCAGCGCCCTTGAAAGAACTCCAGAAAAAATTTGGCTTCGAGCCGGACCAGATCGTGACAGCTGCTAAGGAGCAGATGTCGAATTCGGGTTTGGCGACAATGGCAGGTGTGTGAATGTCGATCAATTCCACAGAGAAAACTGCGGAGGTGACACAGGACATCGTTAATCTCGACACGCGTTTTGGGAGTACCGGGGTAGCAAGGGTAGTTTCCGGTAACCACGGCCTGGCGAAGGTCGTTGTTTCTGCTCCCGATTCGCATGGCGAGATGTATGTGCATGGCGCACACGTGACCTCGTGGGCTCCCAAGGCGACCGGCGAGGTGTTCTATGTCAGTCCGAACTCTCTGTGGGAGGATGGAAGTGCCATCCGCGGCGGCGTGCCAGTGTCCTTTCCCTGGTTTGCTGACAACGCGAACGATCCCGCCGCACCGGGGCACGGATTTGTTCGCACCAAGGCCTGGCGACTCGACTCGATCAAAGCCGATGGCGCGGCCGTCACCGTCCAGATGTTCACCGAGAGCGACGAAGAGACGCGAAAATGGTGGCCCTTCGATTTTCGTGTTGTCTGCCGGGCGACGTTCGGGATCCAGCTAAAGATTGAGCTAACGGTCACCAACCCAGGAACATTGCCTTTCTCTTTTGAGGAAGCGCTCCACGCTTACTTCCGGGTTGGAAACTCCGAGACCGCGTTTGTGCGCGGTCTCGATGCGACTGAATTCATCGATAAGACTGACAAACACACCCTCAAGAAGCAAAGCGGAGATCTTCGAATTGCGTCAGAGACCGACAACGTATACCTGAACACGCAGCATCAGCTTGAGTTGTTTGATCCGGTTCTGCGGCGCCGCACCACCATACAAAAGCAGAACTCCTTCACCACGGTAGTGTGGAACCCATGGGCAGAAAAGTCGCGCCTTTTGCGCGACCTCGGCTCCGATGGGTGGAAGGATTTTGTCTGCATCGAAACTAGCAACGTTGGTCCCTTCGCAGTGAGACTCAATCCGGGTGAGCAACATACGTTTAGCTGCAGTTGTACAAGCCAACCTCAGTTAGAGGAGTAAACATTCGTGAATCTAAAAGGCAAGGTCGCTATCGTCACCGGAGGGAACAGCGGGATTGGTCAAGCCGTCGTCCTTGAACTGGCCAAACAAGGCGTGAAGGTTGTCATCGATTATGTCTGCCATCTTGAAGCCACCGAAGCTCTGGAGAGGCAGTGCGCGGCGCTAGGGGATCAGACCGTTGGCGTGAAGGCGGACGTTAGCAAAGTCACTGAACTGCAAGGTCTAGTCGACGCCGCGGTGAAGACCTTTGGCCGCCTCGACATCATGGTCAATAACGCCGGCATCGAGACGCGCACCAGCGTACTCGACACGACGGAAGAACAATTTGATAAGGTGCTCGCGATTAACCTCAAAAGCGCGTTTTTCGGCACCCAACTTGCTGCCCGGCAGATGATCAAGCAGGGTGGTGGCGGCCGCATCATAAACATCACCTCGGTGCACGAGGATTGGCCAATGCCCAACAACACTGCCTACTGTCTGTCTAAGGGCGGGATGCGGATGCTAACGCGCACCGCGGGGGTCGAACTGGCACCGCACAAAATCCTCGTAGTCGGCGTTGGTCCAGGTGCTGTGGCGACGCCCATCAATGTTTCGACGATGAACGATCCTGCATTGCTGCAGAAACTCGACGCCGCCATCCCGCTGGGTCGCATGGCTAAGCCGGAGGAAATTGGCAGTGTGGTTGCATTCCTGGCTGGCGAAGGCGCGAGCTACATCACGGCGACCACTATCTTCGCGGATGGCGGCATCATGCAAAGCAGCCCCGGGTTGTAGTTTTCCTCGCAGAAAGGAATTGAAAATCATGACTCATCAGCCTCACGTGGTGATTCTCGGCGCTGGGTTCGGCGGCATCGGCGCTCTTAAAAGCCTGGGCGATGCCGACGTAAGGGTCACAATAATCGACAAGCATGACTATCACACGTTTCAGCCGCTCCTTTATCAGGTCGCGACTGACGAGTTGGCGGCCCTGGAAGTTGGTTTCCCCATCCGCGAGCTGCTACACCGCCGAAAAAACGCGCTGTTCCATCAAGTCACGGTCAAGAGCATCGATTTGGCTAAGAAGGAAGTCGTGGCGGAAGGTGTTGACCCGATCCCTTACGACTACCTGATTCTAGCCATGGGGGCGGTGGTGAATTTCTTTCACACGCCGGGCGCGGACCAACATGCGTTCCCCCTTTACACAATGGACGACGCAATTCGGCTCAAGATGCACATCCTCAAGACTCTTGAAGCCGTCGACAAAAATCCAGCTCTTGTGAACCAGGGAGCGCTGACCTTTTGCGTTGTCGGTGGTGGCGCAACTGGCGTCGAGATAGCTGGCGCGGTGGCGGAACTCCTCCACTTCGAGCTTGCGAAGGACTACCCGAACCTGCCACTGGATCAAGCGAAAGTGCTCCTATTTGAGCAGTCGCCCCACCTTCTGGCGCCGTTCAAGCCAAAGCTTCAAGTCTATGCCCGCAAGGCGCTGGAAGAACGTGGTGTAACGGTGCAAACCGGCACCGGGGTCCGCAACATCGGTCCCCGGAGCATTGATCTTTCGACTGGAGTTACGGTCAAGACGCACACGCTGATCTGGGCGGCTGGCCTTCTGGCCAATCCGATCGTCAGTTCATTGGGTGTGGAACTCGTGCACGGCGGGCGCATTCCGGTTGGTTCTGATTTGCAAGTAAAGGGTCACGCCGGCGTCTTTGCCGTGGGCGACATTGCAGCCATGACCGATGGCAAGACTGGCAAAGTGCTGCCGATGCTTGGTGCCACGGCTCTGCAATCCGGCCACCATGCCGGCCAGACCATCAAACACCTTTTGGAGGCCAAACAACACAAGCCGTTTGAGTATTTCGACAAGGGATTCATGGCCCAAGTCGGCCGCGGAGCGGCCGTGGTCGAGTTACCCACCGGCGGCACCATGACGGGAACCCCGGCTTGGTTGGCGTGGTTGGGAGTGCACCTGGCCCTGCTCAACGGTGCCGAAGAAAAGGCCGCGACCTTTGTGGATTGGGGGTGGAATGTCCTGACACGGAACCGCGGCAAACGCATCCTCTTGAGCGATGAGGATTTCGAGGCAGTCAAGGAGGTTCACGTCTGAGCAAGGCAGCTGCAAGACCGGTGCGCCGAGCGTTTAACACGATTTACGGGGGACAGCGATTTTCGCACTGGTGATGTCGGCACTCTCCTTCGTCCTTGTGGCTGGCGCCGTGCCGTGCCCTCAGGGTTAAGAATTTTGATGGCCACGACAGGGAACTCTCATGCAATCTCGTGCACCCTCTATGACGGAGCAGCAAAGACTGGAAGAGGCCAATAGTGGGCGAGCAGCTTGGCGCCTCTGGGGACCCTACTTGAGCGAGCGTCAATGGGGAACCGTGCGCGAGGATTATAGTCCCGATGGAACTGCTTGGGATTACTTCAGTCACGACCAGGCGCGCAGCCGCGCCTATCGTTGGGGTGAAGATGGCATTGCCGGCTTCAGCGACGATCATCAACGCCTCTGTCTGGCGCTGGCCCTCTGGAACGGAAAAGACCCCATTCTGAAGGAACGTGTTTTTGGTCTCACCAATAGCGAAGGCAATCACGGCGAAGACGTGAAGGAGCTTTACTATTACCTGGATGCCACGCCAACGCATTCTTATCTCAAGATGCTGTACAAGTACCCGCAGAGCGCATACCCCTATGCCTGGCTCGTCGAAGAAAATCGTCGCCGAGGCAAACTCGACCCCGAGTTTGAGCTGATCGACACAGACGCTTTCCATGAAGATCGCTACTTTGATGTGTTCGTCGAATATGGCAAGGCTGCGCCCGAGGATATTCTGATGCGGATTAGCGTCTGCAATCGCGGCCCGGAAGCAGCGTTGATCCATGTTCTGCCGCAGCTCTGGTTCAGAAATACCTGGTCTTGGGGTTATAGCGTCGCAAAGCCATCATTGCAGGCAGTATCGGATGACACCATCCTCGCTAAACATTCTGAGCTTGGCGACTACACGCTGCACGTAGAAGATGCTCCATTGTTGTTCTGTGATAACGAAACAAACCCGCGACGTTTCTTCGGGATGCACGATGCTCCAGGTTATTTCAAGGATGCCTTCCATGAGGCTCTGATACAGGGGAATTCAAAGGCGATAAATCCCGCCAGAACGGGAACAAAGTGTGCCGCCCATTTCGAACTGACCGTGCCTCCCGGAGGTCAAGGGACGGTGCGTCTGAGGCTGGCATCGGGGTTAAAGACCCCGCCTTTTGCCGACTTCGACGAGGTGTTTAACGCTCGGCGTCAGGAAGCTGACCAATTCTACGCCGGCTTGCAAAAAGAATTGACGGATCAGGACGCTAGGTCTGTCCAACGGCAAGCGCTGGCCGGCATGATCTGGAGTAAGCAGTTTTTCCACTACGAAGTACGCCAATGGTTACAAGGGGACCCTGGCCAGCCCAGCCCTCCGGCCGAGCGAAAACACGGTCGCAACCATGAGTGGACACACCTAAATAATGCGGATGTCGTATCGATGCCGGACAAGTGGGAGTACCCCTGGTATGCGGCTTGGGATCTCGCTTTCCACACGATCTCGCTCGCTTTGGTGGACTCGGAATTCGCGAAGCAACAGCTCCGCTTGATCACGCGGGCCTGGTACATACATCCCAACGGGCAACTACCCGCCTACGAATGGGCATTCAGTGACGTGAACCCGCCAGTCCATGGGTGGGCGGCCTGGCGAGTCTTTCAAATCGATCGCAAGCAGCGGCGCGCCCGTCGCCCCAACGATCTGGGTGACCTTACTTTTCTGGAGAGTGTTTTTCATAAGTTGATGTTGAACTTCACCTGGTGGGTCAATCGCAAGGACACTGCCGGGCGGAACATTTTCCAGGGCGGGTTTCTCGGACTTGACAACATCGGAGTGTTTGATCGAAGTGCCCCGTTACCTACAGGCGGATACATCAACCAGTCTGACGGAACGAGTTGGATGGCGATGTACTGTCTCAATTTAATGCGAATTGGTCTGGAGCTGGCTAAGCAAGACCGTGCTTACGAGGATATAGCGACGAAATTCTTCGAGCATTTTCTCCAGATCGCTGAGGCCATGACGACCTTTGGAGAAGGAATTGGGTTATGGGACGAGACAGATCAGTTTTTTTATGATGTCCTGAACCTGCCGACTGGCCAGACGGTTCCCCTCAAGGTGCGGTCGATGGTCGGGCTGATACCTCTGTTTGCAGTGGAGACCCTTGACCCGGAGTTACTGGTTCAGGTCCCGGAGTTCAAAGAACGGCTGGAATGGTATCTGAAACATCGCCCGGATTTAGCAGCGCTCGTGTCCCATTGGCACGTACCGGGCACCTGTGACCGGCGGTTGCTCTCGCTCTTACGCGGCCATCGGATGAAAGCGGTACTGCGGCGGATGCTGGATGAATCCGAATTCCTTTCCAACTATGGGGTTAGAGCCGTCTCACGTTACCACTTGGAACACCCGTACACGTACTCCTGGAACGGAAATTCGATGTCGGTTCAGTACCAACCCGGCGAGTCCGGTACCGGTCTATTCGGTGGCAATTCGAACTGGCGCGGTCCAATTTGGTTTCCAGTAAATTACCTCATAATCGAGTCGCTGCAGAAGTTTCATCATTATTATGGAGACGATTTCAAGATCGAATGTCCGACCGGTTCAGGCAAGTATTTAACCATTAACCAAGTCGCCGTTGAACTGAGTCGCCGTTTGTTGCGAATCTTCGCGCGGAACGAAAAGGGCCGCCGGCCTGTTTTTGGTCAGAACGAACGACTGCAGAGCGATCCACATTTCCGAGACTGCATTAACTTTCATGAATATTTTCACGGTGATAGTGGTAGAGGAGTTGGCGCCTCGCACCAAACCGGCTGGACTGGCCTGATTGCAAGAGTCATTCAGCCCCGCGTCGATTCCCAAGAATTGTTTCCGACAAAACAATAGCTTGTCAGTGATATTTGTATGTTGCCCATATCTGATTCAGCAGAATGGCTTGAAGCGGATGGTCTTGGCGGGTTCGCCAGCGGGACGACCAGTGGAGTCCGGACCAGACGGTACCATGCATTGTTGCTGACGGCGACGACACCGCCTTCGGCTCGAACAGTTCTGGTAAACGGGCTTGACGCCTGGATCGAAACACCTCATGGCAACTACTTCCTTTCATCGCAGCGGTACGCACCTGACATTATCAATCCTGATGGAACGACTCACCTGACGGAGTTTCAACTCCGGCTTTGGCCCAAGTTTCATTTCACACTACGCGATGATCTTAAAGTCGACCACGAGCTTTTCGTGCCGTATGGACAATCTGCTGTCGTCCTGAGTTGGCGATTGGTCGGCGATATCGAAGGTGCCGTGAAACTATGCGTCAGACCTTTTCTCTCCGGACGAGATTTTCATGCGACCCATCACGAAAATACTTTGTTTCAATTTGACCCGCAGTTCAGGCATGATCGAGTTCGCTGGAAGCCTTACGCAAACTTACCCGCTGTCGTTGCACGCTCGGCTAGTACCTATCGTCACAGTCCGGCATGGTATCAGAATTTTCTCTACACCGAAGAGCGAGCACGAGGCTTGGATTACATGGAAGATCTCGCGAGCCCTGGCGTCTTCGAATGGGACCTGCACGACGGGCCAGCGGCATTGATCTTCTCCGCGGAAGGTTTTGGGAACATCGATGAGAACGGCGAACTCGTCGAAGTCGTCGAGAAGCTTCGCACTAAGGAGAAGGCGCGGCGCCAACTATTCTCGTCTTCTCTTGAAGCCGCCGCGGATAGTTACCTCGTTCGGCGCGGCTCAGGAAAGACAATCATCGCGGGATATCCCTGGTTTGGCGATTGGGGTCGCGACACCTTTATTTCACTGCGAGGATTGTGTCTCGCCACCAACCGGCTCGAAATTGCCCGAGATATCCTGGTTGAGTGGGCTGGCACCGTCTCGAGAGGCATGCTACCAAATCGTTTCCCGGACCATGGGGTCGAGCCGGAATTCAACTCGGTTGACGCGTCGCTCTGGTATGTAATTGCCGTCCATGAATACCTCGAAGCCGCCGCCGGCAAACCGGCATTGGCAGATGCAGAAGTTTCTCGGAAGCTCGAGCAGGCGGTCGAAGCTATCCTTTACGGCTACTCGCAGGGAACGCGGTTTCGAATAAAGGCAGATTCGGATGGCTTGCTCTCTGCGGGCGAGCCCGGTTTCCAACTGACTTGGATGGACGCAAAAGTAAACGGCCAGGTTGTTACGCCGCGCATTGGCAAGCCGGTGGAGGTACAGGCTCTCTGGATCAATGCTCTTTGGATTGGTCAATCGTTCTCTTCGGAATGGCAACCGTTGTTCAAGAGAGCATCTGAGGCGTTTGCTGCGCGTTACTGGAATGACGCCGGAGGCTATCTGTATGACGTCCTCGATGTCGAGCATAAATCAGGCGTAGTGGATCCGTCTTCCCGTCCCAACCAGATCTTCGCCGTCGGCGGGCTGCCATTGGTTCTGCTTCCCGCGGAGAGGGCTCGGCAACTTGTAGAGGCGGTCGAGTCAGCGCTGTACACGCCACTGGGGTTGAGGTCTTTAGCTCCTCGCGAATCCGGATATGTGCCTCACTACGAAGGGGATGCTTGGCATCGAGACACTGCGTACCATCAAGGTACAGTCTGGCCTTGGCTGATCGGCCCGTTTGTTGAAGCGTGGGTTCGAGTTCGAGGTAACACAGCCGATGCGAAAGCGATGGCAAGACAACAATTTTTTACGCCGTTGCAGGAGCATCTCAACCAGGCCGGACTTGGCCACGTGTCAGAGATTGCCGATGCCGAGCCGCATTTTACGCCACGCGGCTGCCCGTTCCAAGCCTGGTCTCTTGGAGAACTGCTTCGTCTGGATCGAGTAGTTTTGGGGGCACCAACCTAAGAACTTCCGCGACAGTCATCAAAATCGTTTGATCTAGCGGACACAGTTAGACCGATCATAAGGATTGGAGGTCGCATATGAGTGCATCGCCTAGTAACGTCGGTAAGATCGATCCGCCCTTCCCATCCAGTGCAAGCCTTGCGTCCCACCTTTCCAAGGGAATCGACTATTACGACCCTCATGAGTTCGCAGGCGGAATTCCGCAGGTGAAGGCGACTCTACCGCAAATTCGTATCGGCAAGAAATGGTTTACTTGCGCTCAGATCCTGTCAGTGCTGGTTCCACTCGGATTCGCTGCGGCCATTTGCATGGTCGCGTTCGCGCAGCAACTCCGCACCTATCCGGCGGTGCAGGCGTTTATTCAACAATATCCGGGTACGGGAAGTTTCTCGCAACCTGTTGAAACCGGGTTTCCGTGGTGGCTGCGTTACCAGCATTACCTGAATCTATTTTTCATGCTGCTCATGATGCGTTCCGGCCTCCAAATTTTGGCCGACCATCCGCGGCTTTATCTGGATGGCCACTGCACACCGGGACGGGATTGGCTCCGGTTGCGCGGCCCGGTGCCGACCGACCGTATCTGGACGGCGAAAGACGACAGCACAACGCTTCCGAAGTGGCTGGGTCTGCCCGGCATACGGCATTCGATCGGTCTCGCCCGCTGGTGGCACTTCAGTATGGATACGCTCTGGCTGTTCAACGGCGTCATCTTCTACATCCTTATCTTTTCGACCGATCAATGGAAGCGGTTGATCCCGCAGTCTTGGGACATTTTCCCCAATGCGCTCTCAACCGCAATCCAATACGCGTCCCTTGATTTTCCTCCACCTTCCGGGTGGCTTCAATACAACGGCCTGCAAATGATCGCCTATTTCACGACGGTATTTGTGGCCGCTCCGCTGGCCATAATCACCGGGCTCCTTCAGTCTCCGGCGGTTGCGGCGCGGTTCAGTACCCAGGGTGGTTGGCTGAACCGGCAGGTTGCTCGAACGATTCATTTTTCAGTGTTGCTGTATTTCATCTTATTCATCCTCACTCACGTGGCAATGGTCTTTGTCACCGGTCTCCTCGGCAACCTGAACCACATCACGCGTGGGGTGAATGACAATTCCCCTGGCGGGCTCGGGATGTTCGCGATCGGCATCGCGATTATTGTGGCAGTTTGGGTTTCGGCAACGCCCTTTACGCTAAAGCACCCACGCCTCGTTCAACATGGGGGACGCTTCGTCACCGGGTGGCTCCGCGTTTTCCTGGAGAAATTGAAGCCGGTTGCCAATTATCCGGAGAAGGACATCTCCCCGTACTTTTGGCCCAACGGCACACCTCCGGATTCGGAAGAGTACCGCACCCAGTTTGCCGAGGGATTCAAGGGGTACAAACTCAAAGTCGGGGGACTGGTCGAGAACCCAATGGAGTTCTCGTTCGACGAACTTCAAGCGATGCCGAAATCGGAGCAGGTTACTCAGCACTACTGCATCCAAGGCTGGTCAGCTATTGGCAAGTGGGGAGGAGTCCGTGTCTCGGAGATCATGAAGCTCGTTCGTCCCAAGCCTGAGGTCCGCTATGTGGTCTTCTACTCGTTTGCGCACGGCGCCGGTGAAAACGCGGGCCTCTACTACGACTCCCACAAGATCGAACACATGTACCACGATAATTCGATTCTGGCGTACGAGATGAACGGACATCTCCTCCACGTGCTCCATGGGGCGCCGCTGCGTCTGCGCAATGAGCTCGAGCTCGGCTTCAAACAGGTCAAGTGGATACAGGCGATCGAGTTCGTTGAGAGCTTTAAGCAACTTGGGTCGGGTGAAGGTGGGTTCAACGAAGACAACGAATATTACGGCTACCGCATGCCTATTTAACCTGTACGGTCAGATTATCTTGTCCTTTCCGACTATAGCTCGTTACTGCCACTGTGGAAACATTTCTTGCCGGACTATAAAGACACTGCTTGGCAGGCAAGTTAGCCAGTGTCGTTTGTTTTACCCTTAACGGCAGGCTGCTGATTTATTCACGGGATCTCTGAAAGTAAAGCTATTTCGAGGACAGTACACTAAATGACTTCGTCGGCCCAGGAGGACAAGTCTTCGTTTGTTGAGCATTTCTTGCCGGGCTATTTCGCCCTCGTCATGGCGACAGGCATCGTATCGCTGGCGATGCACTCCGAGAGCTTCCCTGTACTCCCGCAGGCGCTGCTCTGGCTGAATGTAATTTTCTATATTGTTCTCTGGGTGATCAATATTCTTCGATTTGCCCTCTTCAGATCGACTTGGATCGCCGATTTAACTCACCACGCCAAGGGGGTCACATTCCTGACTGTTGTCGCCGCAACCGCGGTGCTTGGAGCGCAATTCGCCAACCTTACCCCGTTTATGGGGGTCGCTGTGGGTTTATGGTTGTTTGCAGTTTTGCTCTGGATCCTTCTCATCTACACATTTTTTGCCGCTGTCACCATCACTGAGCCTAAACCTTCGATTGATGTTGCGATTAACGGGTCCTGGCTTCTCGTAACTGTCGCCACGGAATCATTATGCGTTCTTGGAACCCTGGTTGCTCGGGCGCTGGGTCCTGTGACGCCAATTCTTTTCGGGGCCCTATGCACTTATCTGCTAGGCGTGATGTTTTATATTCTATTCATCGCGTTGATTGTTTATCGTTGGATTTTTCTTCGCATCGAGCCGGCCAAACTTACGGCCCCGTACTGGATCAATATGGGCGCTTTGGCGATTACAACATTGGCCGGGGCGCAGTTGATAGTCAGTTTGAAAAGTTGGGAAGTTCTACGCGATTTCCAACCGTTTATCGGCGGCTTTACGCTGTTCTGCTGGGCAACGGGAACCTGGTGGATCCCACTGTTGGTCATTGTCGGCTTCTGGAGGCATGTTGTCGAGCGTGTCCCAATTACATATGACCCCCAGTATTGGTCTCTTGTTTTTCCGTTAGGAATGTACACGGTGGCAACGTTTACGTTTGCGAATGCCACCGGAATGCGGTTTCTGCTGGTCATTCCGCAGATAGCTGTCTATATCGCAGTGCTAGCCTGGCTGGTCACATTTGCAGGTATGCTCCGGAAGCTTGGAAAGCGGCTGTCAGACGGCATGGCTTATTGGCATAGGTCTCGATAGATAGTTTTACCAACGTTCATCCACAATGCGATGGCACCCACATCGTCGTGATCACGGTTTCATAAATGTCCGCTCTTAACCACCCATTCTTAGCTTCGAGTCGCATTCTACTTCAGGCCGCGTGAGTGG
>DASRAA010000087.1:0-5769 GCA_035638375.1 Binatia bacterium
GTTCAAGTCGCCGGACCCGGAGCAGCATCTGATGGGTGAGCCATGGAAACAATACAACCGGACCATCGCGCTCTCCGATGACGGCTCATTGCTGGCGCTGGTTCAAGACTCGAAGCTGTTGGTATTTCAGCTTCCCGCGTCAGGCCACTAAAAGGATCGCAAAGCAAGCCGCCTGCCATTTTGCGGCAGGCGGTGAATACTTTGCGTTTCTTTGTGGTTAATGAAGCTAGCCCGCTTTTTCCATCGCGGGCAGAGAAATGTCGCGGCGTTCGACCATTTCTTTCGTGACCTCAAACTCTTTCACGCGTTTCTGGCTGGGCAGGTGATACATCAGGTCGAGCATCAGCTCTTCCAGAATCATGCGTAGGCCGCGTGCACCAACTTTGCGCGACATGGCCTCGCGCGCGATGCAGCTCAGCGCATCGTCGCTGAACCGGAGCTTTACGTTCTCGAATTCGAAGAGTCGCTGGTATTGTTTAATGATCGCGTTCTTCGGCTTGGAGAGAATTTCGACCAGCGCCGATTCGTCGAGGTCATTGAGCACACCCACGACGGGGAGCCGGCCGACGAACTCGGGGATCAATCCGAATTTGATTAGGTCCTGTGGCTCGACTTTTGCGAGTAACTCGGTGTCGCGCTTGTTGGCTTCGGTGAACGCGGTTTCTTTCGTCTGGTCGGTGCGGAAGCCCATGGAGCGCTTGCCCAGGCGGCGGGAGATGGTGCGCTCGAGGCCAACGAAAGCTCCACCACATATAAAGAGGATGTTGGTGGTGTCGACCGGCGTGAATTCCTGGTGCGGATGCTTACGTCCGCCTTGGGGAGGCACGTTGGCGACGGTACCTTCGAGAATCTTCAGCAGCGCCTGTTGCACACCCTCGCCTGAGACATCGCGGGTGATGGACGGGTTCTCGTCTTTGCGGCCGATTTTGTCGATTTCGTCGATGTAGATGATGCCGGTCTGAGCCCGGGCAACATCGCCGTCGGCTGCTTGTAGCAGCTTGAGGATGATGTTCTCCACGTCCTCGCCGACATAGCCGGCTTCGGTGAGCGTGGTGGCATCGACGATGGCAAAGGGAACGTCAAGCATCTTGGCCAGCGTTTGCGCCAGCAGCGTCTTTCCGGTGCCGGTGGGTCCGATGAGCAGAATGTTCGACTTGGAGAGCTCAACTTCGCCCGTCCGCTGGCGGTTCATGTAGACGCGCTTGTAATGGTTGTAAACCGCGACGGCGAGCTTCTTCTTGGTCTGGTGTTGACCGATCACGTACTCGTCGAGGAAGGTTTTGACCTCGGACGGCTTGGGTAGCTGGTGAGGCGGGGCCGAGGTCTGGGTCTCAGACCGGTCGTCTTCCAGGATAGAGTTGCACACCGCCACGCACTCATCGCAAATGTAAGCGCGCGGGTAATCGGTGGGTGACGAAATGAGCTTGGCGACAGCGTCCTGCGATTTGTGGCAGAACGAACAGCGGAGAACTTCGTCCGTACCAGTCCTTGTTCTCACGGCAGAATACTCCTTGGCACTACATGCCCCTTGGGCCAATTCCCAACGGAACGCCTTGGATCGCGTACGCTTTCGCAGCGCGTTTCGCTCTGTCGAAACCGTTCATCGCAGAATCATCTGCTCTGAGGCCATCGCAACCCATTGCGCTTCGTATGCCCATATTGAAGCACAACTTGCCGCATTCGCGCGCACTTCGGCGGTATTTGGCAGTACAACTTTTGAACCACACTGGTAATTCTTGCGTACGGTGGAAGACCGGCCAGGGGCCGACAGCGTCGATGCTTTACTTGTGCTTGTAAATGATGTCGTCTATGATGCCGTACTCCTTGCCCTGCTGAGCATTCATGATGAAGTCGCGTTCGACGTCGCGCTCCACCTTTTCCAGCAGCTGACCGGTGTGTTTAGCCAGGATCTGATTGGTGATTTCGCGCATGCGCAGAATTTCGCGCGCGTGGATGTCGATATCTGTGGCCTGTCCGGATAAGCCCGACATCAGCGGCTGGTGAATCAAAATACGCGAGTTCGGCAGCGCGAAACGCTTCTTGGCGGCTCCGCCTGCCAGTAGGGTTGCTGCCATGCTGGCAGCCTGGCCAATGCAGATAGTAGTGACATCAGGGCGGATGAACTGCATGGTGTCGTAAATGGCCATGCCAGCGGTGATAGAGCCGCCCGGCGAATTGACATAGAGCGAGATGTCCTTCTCCGGATCTTCGGCTTCCAGGAACAGCATTTGCGCGATGATCAGGTTGGCAACGTTGTCATCGATAGGAGTGCCGAGGAAGATAATGTTGTCGCGCAAGAGTCGGGAATAAATGTCGTAGGCCCGCTCGCCCCGGCTGGTTTGTTCGATCACCATCGGTACAAGCATGTTCTGAAAACTCCTTCTGAATGCCGGCGAAAATCGGGGCCGGCGGATATGAATCCGTGGGGTGCAATCGCTTTAGGCGAGTTGGCGATAAAGGCGGTTCAGTGTCTTCTCATTGCGGATGCGATGCCGAATTCTATCCAGCCCCCCATCCTGCGTCAAACGTGTGCGTAGCTGCTCAACCGGTTGTTTTGCCTGTGTTGCCAAGGCCTCCAGCTCCTGGTCCATTTCCTCATCGCTGACTTCGATCTTCTCGTTATCGGCGATGTGCTCAAGAATTAGCGATGCTTTCACCTCCCGCAGCGCGCCTTCACGTTGGCCAGCGCGCAAACGATCGAAATCCATACGCTTCATGTCTTCGGCACGCATGCCTTGCGCGGCGAGCGCGCGCAGGCCGCGCTCGAGGCGAAGGTCGATCTGCTGGTCGACCATGGCATCGGGTACAGGGAAGTCGTTTCGTTTAACCAATTCGGCAACAATCTTGTCCTTGCCCTGATGCTCCGCCTCGTGCTGCTTTTCCGCCTTCATGTTGTCGCGCAAACGAGTGCGGAGGTCTTCGTAAGTCTCGAAATCTTTCGAGAGCTCCTTAGCGAACTCGTCTGTCGGTTCAGGAACGGTGCGGGTCTTGATAGCCCTGACGTTCATTTCGTAGGTCAGAGTCTTGCCGGCCAGCCGCTTGTCGGAGAAATCATCGGCGTACTTCACATCGAAGGTCCGCTGCTCGCCGGCTTTGGCGCCGCGGAGATTTTCAGAGAACTCGGGGATGGTGTTGTCGCCGCCGATTTCGACCATGACCTCATCCACTTCGACGGGTTTAGCCTCCGTACCTTCTTCCGTGTCCTTGGGGATGCCCTTGAATCCGACCACAGCAAAATCGCCGTCGGAAAGGGGACGGTCTTCCTCTACGGGATTAAAGGTCGCGTGCTGCAAGCGAAGGTTCTCGAGCGCCCGCTCGACCTCGTCCTCGGTGACCGTGGTGTCGATGGTCTCGGCCTTGATGTCGTCATAGGGCGCAACCTTGAACTCGGGGAGGATTTCGAACTCCGCGGTGAACTTCAGCGGCGCGTCATTCTCCATGTGCAGGTCGGTAACCCGCGGCTGCGAGACGGGGACCAGGTTGTGCTTTTTAGTCTCCTCGCGGAAGTAGCGGGGAACTAGCGACTCGACGACTTCGCTCTTGATGTCGTCGCCAAAGCGTTGGCGGACTACCGAGGCAGGGACTTTTCCTTTGCGGAATCCTGGGATGCGGGCCATTTTGGCATAGCGCGAGACGATCCTCTCGCGCTCGCTGCTGACCACCTCGCTGGGCACTTCGATTGTCAGTTGGCGCTTGCAGGGATTAGTGGTTTCAGGGGTACTGGTTTCTGTCGTCAAAGAATTGCCTTCTAGGAAAGAGAATCTCGCGGAACCGCCGCAGTAGGTAGAACCGCTGAATGCGACCGGCGTCAGCTACGTGGATATGTAGTGCAAAATCCAGGTTCGGACGCTGTTTTAAGTGTATGAAACGGCGGTGAGGCGGTCAAACAACAGAGCTTTCAGGCGTGGGTTCGGTTATCCATTCTCAGTCAGAGAGTCGTCGCCTGTACAATCCTGGAATTTCATCGCCAGTTATTCCATAAGAAAATGGAAGGCTGGAATTGTATTGGGTCTTGCCAGAGTTCGCGCGCAGTTCGCCGGTGAGTACGAGGCACTCGACCAACAAAGTCTTGCGTTGACAGAGGTGGGAGAGAGCCGTGCCTCTCGGCTTGCCTTGAGGCAAGCTTTGGAAGGTTGTATCAGTTACTCGCCTCTCTTGCAGATTCCCGAGATTGATTTCCTGGTACCTACGGCAAGTTACGTAGAAACTTCAGGGTTTCTCCGACTATTCCACTCGTTAAGCATCGAGTACGCTAAACGAGCGAATGCGCTCTAGCGTACCCGCTGCGCCACCTCGTCTGCGGTATTCGACCGCACGAGGAGGAACGATCTTGAGATTTCATCGATTGCTCGGATTTGTGTTCGCCACTCTGGTCGTGATGAATTTATGTGCTATTGCACCGGCACAAGTGGCAGTGGGCGTTGTGGTGAGTTTTGGACCACCTGCGCTGCCGGTATATGTTCAACCACCCTGCCCCGCCGAGGGATACCTGTGGGTCCCGGGTTACTGGGCATGGGATCCCGACTTTGACGATTACTTCTGGGTGCCAGGCACATGGGTTCTGCCGCCGACAGTTGGATTTCTTTGGACGCCGGGTTATTGGGCATGGAACAGCGGTGGCTTCGTCTTTACCGACGGCTACTGGGGGCCAGTGGTTGGTTTTTACGGCGGCATCAATTACGGTTTTGGCTATTTCGGTGAAGGCTACGTTGGCGGACGCTGGGACCATGACCGCTTCTATTACAACCAGACCGTCAACAATGTGAATGTCACCACCGTTCACAACGTTTACAACCAGACTGTGGTGAACAACTACACGACCGTCAACCGGGTGAGCTACAACGGCGGTCAGGGAGGAACGACGGCTCGTCCGACGGCGCAGCAAGAATCGGCGGCGCGCGAACGACGTGATCCACCGGTGGCCCCTCAGGTTCAACAAGTACAAGCGGCGCGCAGTAACCAGCAACTGCGGGCTTCAGTCAACCAGGGCAAGCCTCCGATCGCTGCAACCGACAAGCCTGGGTCATTCCGCGGAGCGAACGTCGTAGCAGCCCAACAGGCCGGGGCACCGTATCATCCGCCGGCGGAGCACGCGGCAAACCAGCCTAACCCCAACGCACCGCGAACGGCAAACCAGCCTAATCCTAACGCGGCTCGAACTGAGAACACACCTAATCCTCCTGCTCATGCAAAGGACGTTCAGCCGCATACGATGCCGGCTCCGGATACGGGAAACGCGAAGCAGGACAAGCAATATCAGAAGGAGCAGCAGAAGCTAGAGGCACAGCAACAAAAAGACCATCAGCAACTGGAGCAACAGCAGGCGAAAGAGCATCAACAAGCTACCAAACAGCAAGCGAGCGAGGCTCAAATGCAGCAAATGGAGCAGCGACACCAGCAGCAAACCCAGCAGATGGAGGCGGGACACAATCAGCAAATTCAACAGATGCAACAGCGGGAGGCGCCCTCAGTGGCGCATAACCCGCCGAGACCACAACAGCCTCCCCCAAAGTAGCGAACACTGCTGCTCGGAAAAACAAAAGGTCCGCGGATGCAGTAACGATCCGCGGACTTTTTTGAAAAGAAGACCGGCCCCAGTCCTGGCACCCAGGTTCGGAAAATTGTGTAAGATGAGTCACCCTGCTTCTGTGTGGCTGCTTCCCTGGTGCACCAATTCACTGGTGAGTTTCTAGTCGTTAATTATCTGCGGGAGAAAATATGTATCGGCGCTCAGTATGCAAGATGATGATGTTCGCGGTTATTCTCGTG
>DASRAA010000088.1:0-21268 GCA_035638375.1 Binatia bacterium
GGTAAATACGCCAGGCAACCGGTATTCGGTGTTGAAACGGAACTGGAAGGTGATGTCTTCCTCTCCATCGTGGTTATTGTCGATCTTCATCTGGTAAAGCACGTTGGGATCGAACGGAAAGTAATTCGGTCCGTTTGCCGGGCTCCAGCAGTGGATCGACATTCAGGATCATCGTGACGCGATCGGGATGGTCATGGCTCACGAACGCGTACCAGTCGGTGACGTCGGTCCCCCGGTCAAGGGCGGTAATGGGCGCTTCGCGGTGACTGGAGGCAAACATGTTGCCCGACACCAACATCAGCAGCGCCATGGTCAGCACAAGTTTCAGGTGCTTCATCGCTCTACCTCGCAGAGAATTGGCAGAAGCGCTCAGCCTTTCCACCCTGCAAGAGCGTGGCGCCGCACTCTTCACAATCGGCATAAGCGCTTCTACAGTCCGTCTTACGCACAGACATCCGCGACGGATTGTTTTTCTGCTTCAGTTTTTGCAAACTTTATTTTTGGCCTTTCAGACCAATCGAAGAATCCGAATGCTGGGCGGAATTCGTACTCTCTGACTACAGCGATGAGGTTAGGAATTCTGACAAACTGCTGAGGCCGTATGTAGAGCACAAACTGCCCCAGCCAGCGGCACACTGCACGAGCGGAGCTGCAGTTACCGTTTGGCGATTCGCAGGACGGCTACGCGCGTCTTTGGCTCAGATTGCTTGATTGGCTGTGTTGTGTCTCGGCTTGCCTGGCTGGAAGAACGATCCTGAAGCACGTGCCGGTCTTGCCCTTTGTCGAACTCTCTACCGAGATAGCTCCCCCGGCGCGCTCAACAATTCCTTTCACCACCCAAAGTCCGATGCCGGTCCCTTTTTCGCCCTTGGTGGTAAAGAACGGGTAAAATATCGACTCGATGTCTTCCGGCGCAATTCCGCAACCGCTGTCGCTGACAGAGACCTCGACCTCTCGCTCTGGCGCATCGATAACCGTTAGCTCCAGGTGCCCGCCATTTTCCATGGCGTCTATCGCGTTAGAGATTAGGTTGGTGAATACTTGCCGCAAGTCGCTGGCGGGAATCCTGACGTCGCCGTCGCTCTGGTAGTCCCGCCGCAACTCGATTCGTGCTGAGTGCAATTGAGGCTGGAATAGGGCACAGACATCATCGAGGATTTGCGAAAGCTTGCTATCCACGAGTTGCGGGCTTTCGCGATGCGGCGCCAGCGTCTGTTTGGTTAAGTTGGAAAGCCTAGTGACTTCGGATTCTGCGAGGTCTACGAGTTCCTTGCTGGTATCGTCCAGCGACGGGTTCCCGCGCAGCAGATGCATGACGTTATAAAGCGAATCCAGCGGATTGTTGATCTCGTGAGCAATCGTGGCTACCAGCCTTCCAGTCGAAGCCAACTTGTCCGATTTCCTCAGCGCGCGTTCCAGTTCATCGTGCAGCTTCTTGATTTGCGCGTCGGCCAGCTTGCGTTCTGAAACGTCGCGGATCGCCGCTGTTACCACCGTGCCTTCTTCGGTGGTCAGAGGGCTTAGACTGATTTCTACTGGGAACTCGCGCCCGTCTTTACGCAAACCGAACAACTCCAGTCCGACACCCATCGGCCGGATGCGCGGCTCGCCAAAAAAGCCTGCGCGATGTCGCGGATGCTGCTCCCGATATCGCTCGGGGATCAAGATCTCAATCGCGCGCCCGATCAGTTCCGACCGCTCATACTGAAATAAACGCTCGGTCTGCGCGTTGACCAATGTGATTCTTCCAGTTTGGTCGACCATAACCATCGCATCAGGGGCGGCCTCCAGCAGAGCGCGAAACTTATCGTCCGCCTTCTTTCGCTGCGTGAGATCTCGGATTGCGCTGCTCACTAGCAGTCCGTCGGCGGTCTGAATAGGGCTGAGGCTGACTTCAACCGGGAATTCGCCTCCGTCTTTACGGAGACCGAACAGCTCGAGGTCTGCGCCCATGGGACGTTTTCGCGGGTCCTTCGCGTACAGTTTTCGGTGCAGCATATGGCGGCCGTGGAAACGCTCAGGCAGAAGGATTTCGACGGAGTACCCCAGCAATTCCTGTCGCTGATAGCCGAAGAGCTCTTCTGTTCGCGAGTTCACCAGAACGATCTTGCCCCTTGCATCGACGATCACCATGGCATCAGGCGCCGATTCCAGCAGCGCTCGAAATTTGTCTTCTGCTGCTTTTCTGGCGGTCACGTCTCGAATGGCGCTGATCACAACCGTTCCATCCGGGGTGTCCGCCGGACTCAAGCTGATCTCGACAGGAAACTCACTGCCCTCCTTTCGCAAGCCCCACAGGTCCAAGCCGACTCCCATACCGCGAGTTCGCGGTTCAGCGAAGAACCCCGCCCGGTGTCCCGGATGTTTCACGCGAAAGCGCGCCGGCACCAAGACCTCGACTTTCTGACCGATCAGCTCATTGTCCAAGTAGCCAAAAAGTAGTGCGGCTTGTTTGTTGGCAAGCACGATGCGGCCTTCGTGATCTACGATGACCATGGCATCGGGCGCTGCCTCCAGCATGGCTCGAAATGTCGCAGGAATCCACGCCGCGGCTGTCAGGATCGGTCTCTCCGGATTCATTGAATTCGCACCGCAGAATTACTGTTCAGGCTTCCCGGTCTGCCATGGCATTACCCAAATTGATATTCTTGCTTGCACCAAGCGTATCTCCGCTGATCGTTCGGCGGGAAACTCAGCAGGAGCACGTTATCAAAAGGCAAGGAAGTCGGCGCAACGTGCGTACATTATCTACACCTTAACTAGTTGTTGCAAAGGCTTGTTGCCTAGTTGCGCTACTATGGAACGTACTTTTTCAGGATAGCAGGTCGATCGGTTTAGTTAGGTTGCATGTTTCGGCATAATGTTGATCCATGTTTCGGGCTTTGAGTACCCGCCGCGAGTTCCTTAAGCGGGCCGCGTTGCTTAATGCAACACTCGGCTTCGCCGGGCACGATCTTATCGGCAGTACGCCATCTAATTCCGCGCCCCTGGAACGCTTCGCCTACTCTGACGTTACTTTTGAGGCCGGATTACACCATCAGCAACTCATGAATACGCACTCCGTTCTCATGGGTCTTGACGAACATGGCTTGATGAAGCCATTCCGCACGATGTCCGGCAAGCCCGCCGCCGGCGACGATCTCGGCGGCTGGTATATGTATAAGCCGGACTACGATTACCGCCAGGACAGCGCTGGTCTGTGTCCGGGAGGAACCTTTGGGCAGTGGGTCTCGGCTCTCTCGCGCTATCACGCAATAACCGGCGATCAGGCCACCAGGGAGCGAGTTCAGCGGCTGAATCGACTCTATGCGCAGTCGGTTGGAGCCGGGTATTTCGACAAGAACCGCTTCCCCGCTTATTGCTACGACAAGCTGGTATGCGGTCTAATCGACTCCCACGAGTTTGCGAACGATCCAAATGCGTGGACCATTCTGGCGGAGACCACAGACATTGTGTTGCCGTATCTTCCGCCACATGCGGTAGATCGCGAGCTAAGCTGGCGTGCCGGCAAGGAAAACGACATCTCCTACAACTGGGACGAGTCCTACACGCTCCCCGAAAACCTTTTCCTTGCGTACCGCCGCGGCGCGGGCGAGCGCTACAAGCAGCTCGCAATCCGCTTCCTCGACGATCAAACCTATTTCGATCCGCTGGCCGCAGGAGTCAATGTCTTTCCGGGGAAACATGCTTATAGCTATGTGAATGCATTGAATTCCGCCATTCAGGCCTATCTGGTTCTGGGCAGTGAGAAGCACTTGCGCGCCGCACGTAATGCATTCGAGATGTTGATAACAACTCAGAGCTTCGCAACCGGAGGTTGGGGACCCGACGAGCAGTTGCGTCCGCCCAACTCTGCTGCTCTGGCTGCCAGTCTGACCGATCAGCACCAGAGCTTCGAAACGCCCTGCGGCGCTTATGCGCACTTCAAGCTCACTCGTTCGCTAATCCAGATCACTCGCCGGCCTGAATACGGCGACAGCATGGAGCGGGTGATGTACAACACGGTCTTAGGTGCAAAGCCGTTATTAGCCGACGGCACAGCTTTCTACTACTCCGATTACAGCTATAAGGGTCACAAAGGCTATTCCAGACATCGCTGGCCGTGTTGTTCGGGAACGCTTCCGCAAATCGCAGCCGATTACCGCATTAGTGCCTACTTCCACGACAGGCAAGATCTTTACGTCAACCTCTATACTCCGTCCACAGTTCGGTGGAAACGCGGCGGGAACAAAATCGAGCTAAAGCAGTCCTCGCAATATCCCTACGAAGAGATCGTGCAATTCGAAATTGCCGTGTCTAGACCTGAAGAGTTTGCATTGCGATTCCGCATTCCTGCATGGGCGAGTGACGCTTCGCTCTCGGTGAACGGAAAGCTGGCACTCAAAGATCCGAATCGTGAAGTGTATGCAGGTTTATATCGTCAGTGGCGGACCGGCGATCGTATCGAGCTGCGTCTTCCCATGACCACGCGACTCGAGGCGATCGATTCCCAGCATTCTGATATTGCGGCGCTGATGTATGGGCCGCTCGTGCTGTTTCCCCTCACCCACAATACCCTGCAACTCACAAGAGAACAGCTGCTTGGCGCAAAGCGGACGGGAACGACTTGGCAAGTGTCGACGAGCACCGGTGGGCTGCGATTTCTTCCGTTCACCGAAATAGTAGACGAAAATTACAGCACCTATTTACGAGTGACCTGAGTAGGCACGCACGGTGTTTGAGACCTCCTTCCAGTGTCGCCTTTCCCGTATCATGTTCTATTGTTTCAGCAGTAGAGATTTTTGAATTGTGGTCTCGCAACTGCGAGAGCGAGGAATCATGCACTCTCGGGCACGCCGCACTGCTGCAACCGTCCTGTCCTTTGTTACCTTTCTACCTTTTCTGGGAGCCGTTGGTTGTCATCGAAATCTGGAGGAAGGCATCACCCACAAGGACGATTACCAGAAGGCATACATTTACGCCTTTCCCATGATTGCGAACTACAAGGCAATGTATGAATTCTTCATTGACAAATCGAGTTCGCTGTACAAGGGGCCGTTCAACACCGTCATCAGCGATTCGCATGTATTCACTCCCAAAGATACGGCCGTAGTAACGCCCAACGCCGATACACCCGATTCGATGTTGCAGGCCGACCTCCGTGCTGAGCCCATTGTTTTCTGCGTGCCCGATATCGAAAAGAGCCGCTATTACTCGGTCCAACTTATCGACATGTACACCTTCAATTACGGCTATGTCGGCTCGCGTAGCACCGGCAACGTAGGAGGGTGCTACCTGGTTTCCGGGCCGGGGTGGAGAGGGATAACGCCGCCGGGAGTTCTGAAAGCCTTTCAGTCAGAGACCCAGTTCAGTCTCCTCATCTTTCGCACCCAACTCTTCGGTCCCAACGATATCGCCAACGTCAAGAAAGTCCAGGAGGGCTACACCGTAACCACCTTGTCGCAATACACCCACCATCCACCACCACCGCCGCCTCCGGCTGTCAACTTCCCCAAATACACCGAGGACGACTTCAAAACCGACTTCCCCAAGCTTTTGAACTTCTTGCTCCAGTTCTGCCCGGAGGTGCCAGAGGAGACCGCCATCCGGCTGCAGTTCGCCACCATTGGCATTGCTCCAGGCAAACCATTCGACTTTTCCAAGCTGTCGGATGGACAGAAGGCTGAGTTGGCGGCGGCGGTAAAGGACGGGTACGCCCAGATTCAGAACCAGCGCAACGACATTGGCAAGAACATTAACGGCTGGAGGGTGGGCTCGCCCTTCGGCAACCGGGACTTCTATAATGGCGATAACCTGCGCCGCGCGGCGGCGGCCATGGCTGGGATCTATGGCAATGATGCCGAAGAAGCCATGTATCCGATGGCCAAGACCGACGGTATCGGCGCGCCTCTGGATGGCAGCAAGCATCAGTACACCCTGACCTTCGCGCCCAACCTCTATCCGCCGGTGAATGCCTTCTGGTCGGTCACGATGTATGACGGCAAAACGCAATTGCTGATCGAAAATCCCATCAATCGATATCTCATCAATTCGCCGATACTGCCGAGCCTGAAGAAAAACGCCGACGGGTCTTTGACCCTTTACCTCCAGAAAGACGACCCCGGACCGGACAAGCGAGCGAATTGGCTACCCGCTCCGAACGGCCCCATCATGCTGGTGATGCGGCTGTACTGGCCACGGAAGAACCCACCTCCCTCGATTTTGCCTCCCACGAAAGGCACGTGGGACCCGCCGGGAATCATCGTTGCGAAATAGAGATCCGAACGACATTGGCGTCGGAGCTGGATGTGAAGCCGAAATCCTGGCACAACAACGGGACCACGGTCGCGGCTGTAGGCCGGATTCACGGCGTATTGAACGTCCGGGGCGACATAGAGTCCGCGCCACATGCACCGTGTAGTAAGCCTCGAGGATGTTCTCGCGGTCGTAATTCAGAGCTCCGTCCCCGATGATGAATCCAGTCCCACCCAACGCAAGATAAAGACGATGATCACTCGATAGGCTATTGCTGTACGTGATTTGCCGCTTTGAGTGGCCGTTACTGCTCCTCGTTGGTGACCACCTGCCAACTAACAGCGGAGATCTCCGGCTCCAGGCTCATGCGTCCTACTACGTTCTCCAGCATGGCGTCCTGGCGGCCGTGACTGTGGAAGTTGGCGCGCACTTCGACCTTGCCCGTGCTGTTCAGGTCCTCGCTGTGCAGGGACTGCAAAGTAATGGGCAGGGTTTGTGTCATCTGCAGTAGCAACGCGCGGGCATGGCTCTCACCCTCGCTGCGGCACACCACGCGAAGCAGGTAGAGCACGTCGGTCGCTGCGGAATCGGGCTCGGTTGGTTGGCGATCAATCAGGCGAGCCAGCGGGCGCAGCCCGAAGTTCGCCAGCAGCACGCGAACGTCCCAACTGCCGCCAAATGGACCTGTCCTGACCCGCTGAGTGTGCCGACGGCCGCCGAGCACCACAGGGTTGCAGCCGTGTTAAGGCCGCGCACGGTCAATCCCTCGCGCATGATCACGCCCGCGCCCAGGAAGCCAATTCCTGAAACCACCTGGGCTGCGACGCGCATGGTATTGTCCGGCGTGGGCATGGCGAGCATCACAAACATGGCAGCCCCGGTTGCGACTAAAGCATTGGTACGCAAGCCTGCCATGCGCTGGCGCCACTGTCGCTCAGCGCCAATGAGCGATCCCAACGCGAAAGCCGCTGCTAAATTGACGGCGAACTGTGTCAAGTTCATCGCGCGCTCCTGTTGTCCGCGACAGATTCGCGTGCTGCTTCGTTGCTGAACCAATGCCGCACAAGCCGTCTAGCTCCGTTCTGATCCGTCTCCACCGTCCAGCGCGCGGTCACCACGGGCTCCTGCGTTGGCTGGAGGGTCTGCTCCGCAAACACGCAGGCACATGCCCTGCGAGTGCGGGGAAAGCCGATTACGTTCTGAAAAGCGAATGTGTTGATGGCTGACATGTTCACCTCCGTAGCCTAAATTCCTTACCGCTGCCTTCACGGCCGGGGGCGATGCCGCCACAAAAGGAGGCAGGCTGCTCTCAGCCGCGAGGGATGGTTCGATGTGGTTCTCGCGGTTTCATGGTTTCCTCTCTGGTTAATTGTGGTGCCCGAACAGTCCCGCCCGATCGAGCAGGTGACGGAACACCAGGCCGAGTGGGGATTTCGACATCGGTGGCCATCGCAACGGGCATCACCTTTTCTTGCATCTCTTACCTCCGCGGCCCGACGGACACTGAGCCGTCTAGCGGCACGAAAATTCGCGCGCATCACTACGCATTCGCGGCAAACTATGGTTCGTCCGCGAAACGTTGCCATGGTCTTGGAAGGAGGGAGAACTCTTGCCGAAAAGGCTTGGGCCTCGGTCCCTCAGGCTCTTCAGTTGTCAGGCAGAAGAAGCAGGAGGTGAGGCGATAGGCGGAAACGTCTTATCGGGACACCTTACAGCTTCGTCTACACCGGAATGCCGCCGATACTACTCGGAGGCTCTGTTCCTAATTCGATGCTCATACGTCCTTAAATCAATCCCGGCGGAACCTCTGGATTTTTCCGCCATCCTTCTTATAGCATACCCCCCTATGGTATTGGCAAGTAAGAAGTTCATAAGGACGAGAAAAAAATGAAGGACAAAATTCCTGAAATCTCCCGCGAGAAGCAAAAGCTTCTCTATCGCCTGAATCGTTTGCGTGGACAGTTTGCGGCTGTGGAGCGCTCCCTCACGGCCGGCGACGAATGTGCCGATATCCTGATGCTGCTGGCCGCGATCCGCGGTGGGGTAAACGCCTTGATGGCGGAGATCCTGGAAGACCACATCCGCCTCCACATGATGAACCCGCAGCAGAAAATGGATTCATCCGAAGAATTGGGAGAAGACTTGATCGGATTAGTGCGAGCCTACCTCAAGTAGGCTAGGTCAGCGACGCTTGTCGCAGTTATCCCCTTCGGTTTCGCTCAGGGTTTGGGCGCTTGGCTCACATCTACCCATCAAGTGCCAAGGAGGCGTCTTGCTGGGGATCCCTAAATTGGCGCCTGGCATTGCCTCGACTCAGGTTGCCTTCAGGGTCCGGTATTAGACTAGTGGATTGAGCATTCCCCGCAGATGCGGTGGTCACTTGGCTTAAACGGCGGTGGGCTCGCATGCGGTAGGTTCCTGAGCACTCACCGGCATGATTCGGCTGACCGCGATCAAAACGGATGATCTATCGCACACGATCGGGGCGGATGAGGTTATTGAGGACACTTGGGACTGATCAAGCGTAACTGGATTTTGATTTTCGTGATACTGGTGGCAGTCGGATTGTTTGTAGCGTTCCGGCTGAACCAGAAACCGGAGGCGGAGTACTTTACTGCCAAAGTTGAGCAGGGCGACATCAGGCAGGTCATCGAAGCGACGGGAACCATTAACCCGGTCACGCTGGTGCAAGTCGGCTCGCAGGTTTCGGGGATGATCTCAAAGCTGTATGTCGATTTCAACTCCAGGGTCACGCAAGGTCAGGTCATCGCGGAAATCGACCCGAAGCTGTTTCAGGGAGCGGTGCTCCAGGCACAGGCAGACCTGCAAAATGCTCAGGCGATTCTGGCGGCAGCCAAGGCGAACCTTGCTAAAGACGAGGCCACTCTGAAACAAAACAAGCTCGATTATGGACGCGCTGCGAGTCTGGTTCCGCAGGGCGTCATGAGCCAGCAGCAACTTGATCAGGCGAAGGCGACTTACGATGCGATCTCTGCGCAGGTGGGATCGGACCGCGCAGCGATTCAGCAGGCCGAGGCACAAGTCGCGCAGAAAGCTGCCAGCCTGAAGGTGGCGCAGACCAATCTCGATTACACGATCATTCGCGCACCGATCAACGGTACGGTGGTGAACCGCAGTATCGACATCGGGCAGACGGTAGCCGCGTCTCTCCAAGCGCCCACGCTCTTTACCATTGCACAGGACCTCACCAAGATGTACGTGTACGCCAAAACGGACGAAGGCGATGTGGGACAGATTCGTCCCGGCCACACTGCGGATTTCCAGGTGGACGCATTTCCGAAAGAGGTTTTCCACGGCGTCGTCAGCCAGGTGCGTATGAACGCAACCGCGGTGCAGAACGTCGTCACCTACGACACGATTGTGGACTTCCACAACCCTGATATGAAGCTGTTTCCCGGTATGACGGCGTATGTGTCGATACCCGTTGCTTCGGTCAGCAACGTAGTCAAGATTCCGAACGCCGCGCTGCGCTACAAGCCCGATCTGCCCGCCGACAAAGTGCGCGAGCTCTATAGCAAGTACGGAGTCACGGCTCCGCAAGCTCAGCAACCGTCGCGCACAGAGACGCCGAACCAACAGCCGGGCGGTGGTACGCGTGAGCATGCGCCGCCCAGCGGCGGCGTGACGTCGGATATGGCGCTGGTATGGAAGTTGCTGCCTGACAAGTCACTGCAACCTGTTCAAGTTCGCACAGGGCTCACGGACCACACGTTCACGGCGCTGACCGCCGGCGACATCCGGCCGGGAGACGAGTTGGTGACTGGGGCGACCACGGCGAAGGCGGCGGCAGCCCCGTCGATGGGCGGACAGAGACGCTAGTGTCGACTACAAACCCAATTACCGAAGCGAAACCTGAAACCAGTCGCGTCAGCCTGCCGGTGGTGAGCGTTCGCGATGTGCGGAAGAACTATCCCTTAGGCGAGACTGAGGTCCACGCACTGCGCGGAATCACGGTGAGCATCGAGGGCGGAGACTTTGTGGCCATCATGGGCGCCAGCGGCAGCGGCAAATCCACCTTCATGAATATTCTTGGCTGCTTGGACCGGCCGACGTCGGGTGAGTACCGGCTGGAAGGCACCGACGTTTCGCAGTTGAATAAGAAAGAGCTGGCGCGGATTAGAAACCAGAAGATCGGGTTCGTCTTTCAGGGTTTCAACCTGCTCGGCCGCACAACCGCGTTGGAGAATACTGAACTTCCCATGCTGTATTCCCGGGTTAGCAAAAAAGAGCGCGAGAGCCGCGCCCGTGAAGCCCTAACTTTGGTGGGTTTGGGTGACCGGCTGGACCATTTTCCTGCGCAGATGTCAGGCGGTCAGCAACAGAGGGTGGCGATCGCCAGGGCGCTGGTCAACAAGCCGCGAATCCTGCTGGCCGATGAACCTACCGGCAACCTCGATAGTCGCACGTCGGTTGAGGTGATGGAGATTTTCCAGAAGCTGAATCGCGATGGGCTGACGATTGTGCTGGTGACACATGAACCCGATATCGCGAACTTTACGCAGCGACAGATCGTGTTTCGCGACGGTCACATCAAGCGTGATGAGGTTGTTGCGCGACCACTGGTGGCGAGTGAAGTGCTGAAGACCATGCCCACCATCGAGGACTGAGAGTATGGAATTGGCCGACGCATTCCTGCTGGCTCTTCGCGCTCTGGGGCGCAACAAGATGCGCTCCATCCTGACCATGCTCGGCATGATCATCGGCGTGGGCGCGGTGATTGCTGTCATAGGCATCGGTAAAGGAGCGGCCGCGAAAGCCCAGGAACAGTTAGCGGCCCTGGGGTCGAACATGCTGTTCGTTGGATCTGGATCGCTCAATCGTTACGGACTGCACGTGGGGAACAGTCAGACAAAGACACTTGTACTGGCCGATGCCAGAGCGATTGCTCGGGAATGCCCATCCGTTTGGTTAGCCGCTCCGGGAACCCAGACCGGCCAGCAGGTGGTATTCGGCGACCAGAACTGGGCCACCCAGGTGATGGGCACCGAACCACAGTACTTTGAGGTGCGAAACTGGCCATTCGCCAGCGGAGCTTGGTTCAGCGAAGATGACGTAACCCAGTCAGCCACCGTCGCGGTGCTGGGCGACACCGTACGCAAATACCTGTTCGGCTCCAGCAATGCTGTCGGACAAACCATTCGTATCGGTACTTTGCCGTTCAAAGTGGTGGGAGTACTCGCTCCCAAGGGCATCAGCGCGGGCAGCGGACAGGACCAAGATGATGTGATTTTTGCTCCCCTGACCACCGTCCAAAAGAAACTGCTGGGGCAAGAGTGGTTGCGCTGGATTATGGTGTCTGCGAACTCGCGGCCAGCGAGCTATGTGGCGCAACATCAAGTCCAGAGCCTTTTGCGCGACCGACACAAAATCAAACCTGGGGGCGCTGATGACTTTGTAGTGCGCAATCTGGCCGACATTGCCGATGCCGAAGCGGAACAGGGATCGGTTATGACAACTTTACTCACCATTGTTGCCGGCGTGGCACTGCTGGTTGGCGGCATAGGAATTATGAACATCATGCTGGTGTCGGTGACCGAGCGCACTCGCGAGATTGGTGTGCGTATGGCGGTCGGCGCGACCGAAGAAGATGTGCGGCGGCAATTTCTACTGGAAGCGATTGTGCTGGGACTGATTGGAGGAGTAGTCGGAATTCTGTTTGGTATCGCCAGCTCGTTCGCCGTTTCGAACTTGTTGGAGTGGCCAATTTTGATTCCGCCGTATGCCGTTGTCGCATCGACCCTATTTGCCATCGCAATAGCCGTGTTTTTCGGATTTTATCCGGCAAGAAAAGCATCGCAGCTCAACCCGATTGAGGCACTGCGATACGAATGAAGGCAACGTGACTGGTGCGACATGAAGCAACCTTCGATCCAGCGGGCGGCAGTGGGATTTCGCGTCCATTCCGGATGGGCTGTATTGGTAGCTCTCGCAGAACCGGTGAAAAAGCCAACCATTTTAGTTCGCAAGCATATCGAAATCGCTGATGCTGAAATAGTCGGGTCTAAGCAGCCATATCATGCCGCGCAGGGATTGGAGTTGAGTCGGGCGGAGAAACTAATTGCGTCGTGTGTTGAAGCCTCCTTACGGCTGGCGAAAAAAGAGCTGAAGGCAGCAGTTGATGATGCAATGGCGAAGGGTTACAAGGTTTCCACGAGTGGGGTTCTAACCGGTTCTGCCAGACCACTTCCGACCTTGGAAAGCATTCTTTCCTCGCATCCGCTACTCCACGCCGCGGAAGGAGAGCTCTTCCGACAAGCCATTATGACCGCCTGCAGGGATTGCGGGCTTTCGGTCTTTTCCGTGAAAGAGAGTGAAGTACTGCTTCGGAGTTCATCAGTGCTTGGAATTTCGGAAAAAGACATTCAACAGCACCTCGCAAGCACGGGCGAGACGGTTGGGTCACCCTGGCGACAGGATGAGAAGTTAGCGACGCGGGTAGCATGGTTGGCGTTGGCGGCTGGGGCGCAGAGGAATAAGGCCAGGGTTTCTTAGTCATGTTGACCTATGCCAACTCGATTTGGACCGAGGCGATGAAATCGCTACGGCGCAACCTGATCCGGACGGTGCTGACTATTCTTGGCCTGGTGGTCGGAATCGCGGCGTTCATTTGCGTCGTAGGTGTTGGCAAAGCAGGCTCGGCGAAGGTCGAAGAGCAGTTAACGAAACTGGGCGACAACATGATTTGGATCGAGGCGGGCAGCCGCGCGACCAACGGTGTGCGCTTCGGCACGCGCGAAACCAACAGCCTCAAAGTGGAGGATGCCACCGCGATTTTCGCCGAGGTTCCCGGATTGAAGCGCATGAGTCCGAATGTTGACGGCCGCGTGCAGGTGGTCTATGGAACGCTGAATTGGAATACGACTTATCGCGGGGTGGCCCCGGAATATTTCGACATTCGCAAGTGGGAAATACAGAGCGGAACGATCTTTACTCACGAGGACGTAGAGAAGGACGTACCAGTCTGCATACTTGGCCAGACCGTGGTGGAGAACCTCTTTCCGAGCGAGAATCCGGTGGGCAAGAGCATCCGCGTACAGGCGATGCCGTGCCGCGTGATTGGAGTCTTTCAACCCAAAGGTGCGTCGGCCAGTGGTGCCGACCAAGATGACTTCGTTGCCATGCCCTACACTACGGCGATGAAGCGCATCAGCGGAACGTACTGGCTGGATGACATATTCTTCTCCGCGACCTCGCGCGCGGCCATTCCCACGGCAACCAAGCAAGCAGTTGGGCTGCTGCGCGAGCGGCATCATCTGCACCCCGACGAACCTGACGACTTCAATATTCGCAGCCCGGAGGATGTGATCCGCGCGCAGTTACAGGCCAGCCAACTCTTCACCTGGCTGTTGGGAACGACGGCTTCGCTGGCCTTGCTCGTGGGCGGCATTGGGATCATGAACATCATGCTGGTGTCAGTGACCGAGCGTACGCGGGAAATTGGAATTCGCCTGGCGATTGGGGCGACCGAAGGCGACATTCAGTTTCAATTCCTGAGCGAGGCGGTGGCAATCAGCATCCTGGGTGGCGCGTTAGGCGTACTTGCCGGGATCGGAGCTTCTTCGCTGTTTGAAACAACGCTGCAGTGGGAAATCAAGCTGACTCCGCAGCTTCTGCTCTTCTCCGGGCTTTTCGCCGCAGGCATCGGCATCTTCTTCGGTTACTACCCATCGCGAAAGGCGTCTCAACTCGACCCCATGGCGGCCTTGCGCTACGAGTGACGATTGTCAGAAGGGCTCGATCGGCGGAGGGCGGCTTGCGCCCGCCGTCGAGCCGCAAAAAGAATCGTCCTTACTTTGCCAGATATCTCGCTGCAACTAGAGACGTGCTGAACTGCCCGTGAAGAAGCGCCGTGGAAACGGTTCCCGCCACGACTAGACACCTTCAGGCTGTATAACGGCAAGTTATACAACCTGCGAACTGACGAATTTACTTCAGGACATTCAGACGTCAGGTCGGTACCGGTGGCATACGCCATCATGCGGGGCATGGAGACAAACGACGCGTCGCAGCGGTTTCGTTCCAGAATCCAGGTGCCAACGGGACGAGCAAGTGCACGTACAATCCATTCGTCCACATGCCGTTCACTTGTCACTCGCCACTTTGATGGGGTGAATCGCTGCTCGCTCGGCGGTTCCCAATATCTGTGCAAGGCACGACGGGAATGCGCTTGCGCACTGCGCTCGTGCTAGAGCTAGACGAGGGGAAAGTCGTGCGGCATCCTGGGTTTGTCGCTAGGGGCTTTTCGACTTCGGCGTTGTCGGCAACCACGGACGACGCCTGCGCTCAGGATGACAAACGGGGAGAATCCTACACAGTCCACCAGCGGATTGTGCGGGACAGCCGTATTCGAGACGATCACATCTTTCTGCGTCGGCGCAGTCCGAATCCCAGAAGACCAGTAGCCAACAGCGCCAGAGTTGAAGGCTCGGGTGTGATCGACCCGAGATACGACGCGCTGATGGTTTCTGTCGTGGGCGAGGTACGGGTGATGGTACCGTTCAGGGCGGCTTCACCTGTAGCCCCGGTGAACGCTCTCGTACCGCCGCTGATCACAAAGTCACCCTTGAAAGTTCCCATTCCCTGGCCGTTGCCGGTGCCCTCTCCGGAGTTCGTCCCGAAGAGCGTGCCGTTCAAAAAAGTCAGAGTAATCATGCCATTCTTGATGACGAAGTGCGGCGGGTTGCTGAAGTCGACGGTCGACTGTCCAACAATGGTGAATGCGCCAAAAGAAGCGTCCGTTCCATCGCCGGTAAAGTTCTGGGTGAAGATGCCTGGTGTACCTGTGGGAGTCAGGGTGCCTGTGCCGTCGAAATTGCCGGAGAGTTCGGAGGCGCGCAAGGGAATAACCAAAGCCGCAAGCAGCGCAACGACTCCGCACAGTCGTGAGAAAGCTTGTGAGTTCTTGAAGAGGAGCAGGCACGAGAAAGTCATAGGAGTTCCTCCTTAGGCGAAGCTTGGATTCGAAAGGACCCCACCGTGGCTGGGCTAATAGCGAGAAAGTATATATGGGATTGCTGTGCGAGGACGTTTGAGATTGTTAATTTTCCCCTGAGTGCCCACCAGCACAAAGGGCACGGAATGGCTTCCGTGCCCTTGTGTTTCCAGCGGAGTTTATGAGCCCGTATTACGCTCCGCTAGAAGTTCCATGAAGTACGCGGAAAGTACTGCCGCCGTTGCCCCAGATCAGGACCATCGCATCCTGTCCTTGGGGAACGTTGGCGAGGGCCTTCTGCACCTCGGCTGCGGTCGGCGTCTGCTGACGGTTCACGCTCTGAATGATCTGACCGGGCTGCAAACCAGCTTCGTCAGCGGGGCTGCCAGGCTGCACGCGCTGAATCACTGCACCCTTCAGGCTCGAGGGGGCCTGCAACTGCTCGCGCACATCAGAGGTGAGATCGCTGATGCCGATCCCCCAGCGTGGCTTACCATTCTCGGCGCCGGCGCTGAGCTCTTCCTGCTTCTGCTTAGAGCCGAGTTCTTCGAGTGTGACCGGCACATTGACACTCTTGCCGTTGCGGAGGACGTCAAGACTCACCTTGGTTCCGGGACGCTTCGAACTGATTTCAGCCTGGAGCTGTCCGGCGTCGGAGACTTTCTTCCCGTCGAGTCCGACGATCACATCGCCTACGTTGAGGCCGGCGCGCGCACCGGGCGAATCAGTTTGTACTTCGCTGATGACTGCGCCGTTGGCGTCGTTCACATTGAAGAACTTTGAGTTCTCGGGCGTGACGTCAGTAATACCTACCCCAATGTAAGAGTGGCTGACTTTTCCGTAGCGCACCAGAGAGTCCGTTACCGGCTGCACGATGGAGGTGGGGATCGCAAAGCCCATTCCGGAGAAGCTGCCAGACGGCGAGATGAGAAACGTGTTGATGCCAACCACTTCGCCGTAAGCATTGACTAGTGGGCCTCCGGAGTTGCCTGGATTGATGGCCGCGTCAGTCTGGATGTACTGGCCGGGCTTCCGAGGATCATCGTTAGACGGATTGGGACGATTGAGCGCGCTCACGATTCCGCGCGTCACTGTGAAACGGAACCCGAACGGGTTGCCGAAGGCCAGAACGGTCTGGCCGGGTTGAAGCTTGCTGGAGTCGCCCAGAGGAATGTTGGGGAAGCTGCTGCCTTCGATCTTGATGACGGCCAGATCGGTTAGTGGATCGTTGCCGATGAGCTTCGCCGGCAGAATACGGCGGTCGCTGAGCGTGACCTTGATGTCGGTGGCGCCATCTACGACGTGGTTGTTGGTGATGATGTAACCGTCGGGCGAGATGATGACGCCGCTGCCGATGCCGTGCTGGAGCTGCGGCTGCTGCGGGACCATTTGCTGGCCGCGTCCGCCTCCGAAGCCGAACTGGCGTTGGAAGAACTGCTGCATGTCGTCAGGCTGGCCCTCCGTTCCTTCGGGCATGCCTTGCATCATTGCCTTCTGATTGACCTTGGCGGTCACGGCGACGTTCACGATCGCCGGTGTGACCCGCGCGGCAACGGTCTCCATCGCCTCGTCGAGCGAGAGCAGAGGGGCGATTTTGCTGTCGTCGAGAGGTGCGGCGTTAGAAGTAGCGGCCGCACGAGCGGTCGGCTGGAGGAAATGGTGACCAACACCGAAGATCAGGGCAAGCGCCAGGACAGCGGCTCCGATGCGACGCTTGGTGTATTGAGTGGTGCTCTTCATGCGATTTGTGGCTCCTGTTGCAGACTTTGAAACTTTGTTGATCAGCTGCGGGCTAACAACTAAACGTTTAGTTGACGTGAATGGTCTGGGTTTCGTTAGCAAGAAAACTTCTTAAATTTGTTTTGGAATACCTCCGGCAAGAACGCGTCGCTGCACCGTCGAGAGACGGAACAATGTGACTCGCCAGAGGACCGGTCCGTCGCGGCCAAGCTCTCCGCCCTGGAACACCATAACAACTGGTGCGGGCGTCAGCTCGATCGGGAAATTTGCCAAAAGCAGCGCCGGTATCGGCAGCTCGGCGGGAATCGAATTTACGGCTACGCGCTTAATGAAGGCCGGACCACCCTTCGGCGTCTTGTGGTGACGCGGCTGAACACGGGCTGGCGCAAGAGCATGCAAAGGCGTTGCGGGCTGCGGATGATCGGTATATTTCAGGCTTACCGGCTGCAAATGCGGCTCGATAGCCGACTGCGGTGAAGAGATTCTCGCGGTCCGAGTCGCGGTATTATCCGCGGAAAACCTGACCAACAGCGGTGCCCGAGAAACTGCAAAAGTCGAGACCACGGCGGCAACAGCGAGAATCGCGACCGCTGATTTGCGAGTCCGGACGCTTCCCTGCCGATCTCTGCGAAGGATCTCCACGAGGCGGAGCCGAAGCTGTTTGACGTGTCCGACAGCAGCCTGCGCGAGCTCGATGCCGCGGTGGAGGAAACTCCTCTCTGCTAGGCTGACGAGCGACTCAGCGTAATCGCGCGGGCTGAAATTGGCGGCCAGAACCGCTTCGTCGCAAGCCATTTCGCGCTCCAGCGTGAGTCGCGACTCGATAAACCAAACTGCCGGATGAAAGAAGAACACCGCCTTCGCGAATTTCTGCGCGAGGTTGGTCCAGTCATCATAGCGGCGCAGATGGGCGAGCTCATGCAGAAGAATGGCATTGAGCTGCTGCGGAGGAGTTTCTGTAAGTGCCCAAGCCGGAAAAACGACCATCGGACGCAAGTATCCCAAGGCTGCGGGGACGCGGATGGCGTCTGAGACGCAGAGCCTGACGCTTCGGCGTGCTGGAACGTCGGCCAGAGTATTGCGGAGCAGAGGATCAAGCGTATCGAGCTCCATCGGCCGACAAGTTGCGCGGAGCCGCATCAGGCGATACAGACCGTGAATAAGATGGGCCAGGCCGAGAGCGGCACCCAATATCCAGGCAACGAAGACATACTTAGCGACGTCTTGCGGCAAAGTGAATGCAACTGTCGAGTGGGCCAGCCCCGGGGCGTAGGAGGAAGCACCAACGGGGCCGACCCACGGCAGAATGGCGATCGCGCAAAGCGCAATCAACCAAATCGAAAAACGAAGGGCGGCGGAACTACCGCGTCCGATTATTCTGGTAAGCAGCCAGGCCAGCCCGAAGAGCCACAGCCCAGGGAGCACGCTGTTCAGCATGCTACTGGCGGCGATGCGAGCAAAATCTAGCATTTACTTCCGCTCCTTCAAGTATTGCTTTAAACGCTGCATCTCTTCGGCGCTGAGACCCGAATCTTCGAGGATGTTGAGCACGAGTAACTCGTGCGAATTCTGAAACAGGCGCCGTACCAGGTGGCGCACTTCGGAACGGGTGGCCTCGGAGCGCTCGACCAAGGGAGCGTAAACGAAGGCGCGACCGTCCTGAGACTTGGCGTGGGCTACGTAGCCCTTCTTCTCCAGGATTCGAATGGTGGTCAGCACGGAGTTGTAGGCCAAGGGCTTATCGCCCGGAAGGGTTTCCAAGACCTGCTGTACGGAAGAGGGCCCGCGCTGCCAGAAGACTTCCATGAGCCGGAGTTCGGCCTCGGTGAGCGTCGATGAAGGTTTCGGCGGCACGGAGATTGGACGAGGCTGGGAGCAAAAGGTAACTAAGGGATTAGTTGGTGGGGGCGGAGCGCTCCGACTCATGGCTTCCGGCGCAGGTTGATGAATTGTTCCAGCGCGTCGGGAGTTTTGGGCCAGTCGTCGCGGAGAAGTCGCGATAGAGAGCGGTCAGCCAGTAGCTTGTTGCCGGTCTGGCAATACGGACAGTAATTGGCTTCGTTCGCGCCGTAACGGATGCGTTGAATGATATTGCCGCAGCGCGGACACTTTTGCTTGTACTTGCCGTGCACGGCCATCTCTTCGCGGAAGGCGGTGACGTTCTCTGGAAACTTTTTGCCAGCCTCGGTACGAAGGCGGTCGATCCAGTCCTGCAAAGTGGTGCGTGTAGCCGTGAAGAGCTGCGCGATCTGCTCGGGTGTGAGCTTCTGGGTAAGCAGCATAGGCGAGAGCTTCGCTTGGAAAAGGATCTCGTCGGAGTACGCATTGCCAATTCCGCTGAAGAGGCGTGGATCGGTAAGGGCGCGCTTGAGCGTGTGGTTCTCCGACTGTAAAACACGAGTAAAGGTAGTTAGCTCGGCGTCGAGAACTTCGAGACCTTTCGGATCGAGCGCCTGAAGAGCGTCTTCTCCGGCGACGAAATGCAGTGACGCGCGCTTCTGCGAACCCGCTTCGGTCCAGAGGAGGGTTCCGTTGGGAAAGTCAAAAGCCGCAAGGCCACGTGGACGGACGAGCTTTGCGCCGAGGGGGCGCCAGTGAAGGCGGCCGGCGATCATGAGGTGCAGAACAAGCCAGAGATCGTGCTCCAAACCAATGCAAATACGCTTGCCCATTCGCCGCAGGCCGAGCACCTGCTTGCCTTCTGCTTGTTGGATGGGAGGAATCGCGGTCCGAACCAACGACGGCGCCACGATGCGGACCTTTTCCAGCTTTCGTCCGCCGATGCGCGTCTGCAACGCATCGAGATAAACCATGATGTCAGGGAGTTCAGGCACGAGATTCAGCTTATGTCAGGGGGACAAGAACGAACAACGCCGGGCTTGCCACAAGGCAAACATCAGCACTGGTGAGGCAGGCAAAAATTTAGACGCCAAGAGCTGGGAGCAGCCCCCCAGCCCTTACGTTTTGTGACGCATATTAAGTGACTACTGCTGGCAGTTCTGGCTGTCTACCACCACATCGTAGGCACGCAGGTGGTGAATTGATTTATGAGTCTTCGCCCCTGAGTGAGACAGATCGCCAGCCACTGTCACGGTTTCTCCCGCGTAATTATTCAAGTACAGGTCGCGCGGGGTGGAGATTTCCCCCGTCGAGCCATCGCTGGATTTTATGGTGTATTCACGGGCATCCAGAGCGGGCTGCAAGCAGCCGGTGACCTCGGTGGCTTTGGCGGGTGCGTGGCTGCCAGCTGCAGCGTAGGCAGTGTTGAGTCCGAATGTGCCAAGAAAAAAAATTCCAGCGGCTGACAAGCTTGCTAGCCGATTCGTTGTTCAATACCTCCTACTATGTTTGACAGAGCCAGGCTTCATTTGGACGCTGATCGTGGGGCGAAAATGCGGGTAACATCAGGAGTTTCCCTACTGCTTTGCGACACCTTAGGCATTGGATGTGAAGTCGACTGGCCTCAATCTTTCGGTTTCAACTAGAATCTCGTACGGGTTTTGGCAAGGCACGAGGAATTGTGAAGACCAGCATTTTTGAGATTTTCAAGATTGGAGTGGGACCATCGAGTTCGCATACGGTGGGACCGATGCGGGCGGCGCGCCGGTTTGCGGCGGAGCTGAAAGAGTTAGGGTTGCTGGGGCGTGTTTCGCGCGTGAGAGTAGAGCTGTTTGGCTCTTTGGCACTCACGGGGCACGGTCACGCTACCGACCGCGCTGTGCTGCTGGGGTTGTCAGGTGAGGAGCCAGAGACGATCGATCCGGCGACGGTTTACGAAAGGGTGGGAAACATCCGGCAGCGGCGAGAAATTAAGTTGCTGGGCGAGGCGGCAATTCCCTTTCATGAAGATGCCGATTTGCTCTTCTTGAAATCACAGACACTGCCGGGTCACTCCAATGGTATGCGGTTTACGGTGTTTGATGAAATGGGCGAGGGGCTGCATGGGGCTATTTTCTATTCGGTGGGTGGAGGGTTCATTCAGCGCGAGGGCGAGCAAGCCGCCACGGCCGAATTGAACGCGCCTCCCTTCCCTTTTGCCAGCGCAGACGAGTTGTTGGAGATTGGAAATCGTGAGCAGCTGGCGCTCTGGCAGATCGTTTTGGAGAATGAGAAGACGTGGCGCAATGAGGCCGAGATTCGCGCTGGCCTGTTGCGAATTTGGGATGTGATGCAGACGTGCGTTCAGCGTGGGCTGGAGACAGAAGGCGTGCTGCCGGGTGGATTGAATGTGAGGCGGCGAGCTCCCGGACTGGCTCGCAGATTGCAGGAGAAGGGATCGAGGGATCCACTGGCTCCGATGGATTGGGTGAATGTTTACGCCATGGCAGTAAATGAGGAGAA
>DASRAA010000089.1:0-6307 GCA_035638375.1 Binatia bacterium
CACGATGCACACACAAATAGGAATCGTCGGAGCCGGACCGGCTGGGTTGCTGCTCTCGCACCTGCTGCATCGTCAGGGCATCGAGTCGGTCGTCCTTGAGAACCGCAGCCGCGAAGCGATCGAGACAACCATCCGCGCAGGTGTGCTCGAACAGGGCACGGTCGACCTGCTGACTGCGTGTGGCGTCGGCGACCGTTTGCAGCGTGAGGGGTTCCACCACCACGGGATCTATCTGCGCTTCAACGGGCAGAACCACCGCATCAATATGCACAAGCTGACCGGCGGCAAGGCGATCACCGTCTACGCCCAGCACGAAGTGATCAAGGACTTGGTCCAGGCCCGCTTGCAGGCGGGCGGCGATATCCGCTTCGAGGTCAGCGACGTGGACGTCACGGACCTCGACACCACGACACCGACAATTCGATTCCGCCACGCGGGCGCGAACCAGGAGCTGAGGTGCGACTTCATCGCCGGCTGCGACGGCTCGCAGGGCGTGTGCCAGCCGTCCATCCCGGCGGGTGCGCTGCGGATCTACGAGAAGCTGTACCCGTTCGGTTGGTTCGGCATCCTCTGCGAGGCACCGCCAGCAACCGATGAATTAATCTACGCCTATCACGAGCGTGGGTTTGCGCTGGTCAGCACGCGCTCGCCCGAGATCCAGCGGCTCTACTTCCAGTGCGACCCCACTGACAAGCTCGACAACTGGCCCGACGAGCGCATCTGGGCGGAGTTTCGGGCACGGTTGACAGGGGAAGATGGCTGGATGCCAAATGAGGGGCGGATCTTCCAGAAGACGATCGTTGGGCTGCGTAGCTTCGTGGCTGAGCCGATGCAGTACGGGCGGCTGTTCCTGGCCGGCGATGCAGCGCACATTGTCCCGCCGACTGGCGCCAAGGGCATGAACCTTGCCATCGCCGATGTGCGGGTGCTGGCCGAGGCGCTCGCGCAGTTCTACGCCGCCGACCGCACCGATCTGCTCGAAGCGTACTCCGCGACCTGCTTGCGGCGGGTCTGGCGCGCCGAGCACTTCTCCTGGTGGATGACCTCGATGCTGCACCGCTTCCCCGACGACGACGGTGGGTTCCAGCAGCAACTCCAGCGCTCCCAGTTGCAGTATGTCTGCACCTCGGGCGCCGCCGCCACCTCGCTCGCCGAAAATTATGTGGGCCTCGACCAGATCTGAAGAGGGGACGTTGTGGAAGAGTCACGTTTCGACAGTGGGATGCGAGTCCGCCGAGCAGTGTTGGGAGACGAACACTTTATTGCGAGTATAATCTTCCGGTAAAAGTCGGCGTGTCTCTCCGCTCAAGTGACCTAACCGATGTCCGACAGGCAATCAAAGAAGAGAACAATCAAAGAAGAGAAGGTGGTTCAGTTACAGAAGTAGTTACACTTGAGAGGTGACGAGAAGAACAGTTGGGCGGACAGTATCCGACAAGCTGATCTGGCTCGTTCGCCCTTTCCACGAGCTGCTTAGGTTTCGAAGCTGGGCTGGACCGGAGGAACGAAGTGTGCACGTTCATGGGACAGTCGCTAGCGCGGCGACGACGCGGGCACGGCCAGAACGCGAACTTCCTGCTCGGCGCTGCCCTCCTGATCGCAGGGTGCTCGATTGCGGCGACTCCATCAACGCAGACTGCATCGGCTCTCAAGCCGATCGATCAGGCAGCACTGCAGTCCCTGGTGGACACGACCATCAAGGAGCTCCTCATCCCCGGCGCCGTGGTTCTCTTGCGCACACCTCAAGGTGACTTCACCGCCGCCAGCGGCACCACCCAACTGAACACCACGAAACCGCCCCGCGCCGACACCCACTTCAGGATCGCCTCGAATACCAAGACCATGACTGCAGCAGTGATCATGCAGCTGGCTCAGGAAAGCAAGCTTGGGCTCAATGATCCGGTGTCCAAGTACGTCCCAGGCGTGCCCAACGGCGACAACATCACCATCGCCCAACTGCTGGAAATGCGCAGCGGTCTCTACAATTACACCAACGACCCGATAATCTCGGCGACCATAGACAAAGACCCAGCCAAGGTTTGGACCACCGCCGAGTTACTGGTAATTGCATTCGCGCACCCACCCAATTTCCCGCCGGGTACAGAGTACGAGTACAACAACACCAACTATGCGCTTCTCGGTCTCGTCGCTGAAAAAGTCGACGGCAAGCCGCTGGCGCAAGTAATGCACGACCGGTTGTTCGGTCCCCAGAATATGCAGGATACCGCGCTCCCCGCCAGCACCGTGAACACCATCCCCGAACCGTACTCGCACGGCTACCTGTACGGCAGCTCCTCGGTCGCGTTGGTGGGCGAACCGCCTTACTCGCCCGAGGTTCAGGCTGCGGCACGAGCTGGCACTCTACTGCCGAAGGACTATACGGGAGTGAACCATTCCAATGCCGCGGCTGCCGGGGGTGTCATTTCCACCGCCGACGATCTCGCCACTTGGATCAAGGCACTGGTTGCGGGCCGCGTGCTCGACCCCGCCTACCAACGCCGCTGGCTCGACAGCCTCAAGCCCGAGGACCCGAGCAAGCCCGAAGGCCAAAAGTACGGGTACGGTATCGCCCAACTTAGCTGGGGACCGAACACGATTTATTTTCACGGCGGCGAGACCCCCGGCTACAACTCGAAAATCAGCTACGACCCGGCCAACGACATGACGCTCATCGTCTGGACCAATCTGACTGTATCACTCGACGACCAGCAGACCGCCAATACCCTCTGGGTGAAGGTGCTCGATCACATCTACAAAGTGTCACCGCTGCCGTCTCCGCCGTCGCGACCGCCACGCCTTAGTTCGTATTTCGCACTAATCAGGACCGGAGCATTGACTTGGCTAGAGTCAGGACTGTTGATTCTTGATTCTATTTTTTTCTAGATCACAAGCTACCTTCATTTTTCGTTCCGATCTCACTCCGCAAAACGTTGCATGAATCGCCTCACATCGTCAATTTCATCGATTCGGCTTAGCATTTCTAAAGAGCGGGAAAGGGCCGGTTCTTCGATGCCGCCTTGACACGCGCAGGCGCGGTATTTTTCGGCGAGTTTTTCCCAGGTCAGCGGGTTTTTCGGATGACCGGGAGCGTAGGTAACCGTTTCTTCGAAGACTGCGGTGTGGGTTCGCACTTGAACAGTAACGTCTCCTTCTCCGGGTGTTTTTCGTTCGAGCGGCGCCTCGATGCTGCGGACTTTCTGCACCAGGCCACGGATGACCGGATCGTTAACGTGTTTGAGCTCAAAGCACTCCTCATTGATCGTTCTCTGCGCGAGCCCAGCGGCCAATAAATACTCGAGGCTAAATTTTGCCTCCAAACTGGTGGTTGGCCGGTGGTGGATCAGCACGCGGAAGGTTTTGGGCGCGGCCGCGCAGGTGATCTCGATCACGTCGTCTGTGCGCACGTTATGACGTTCTGCAATCTTGATGATCGCATCGACTGCTCGCTGCGAGCTGTAAGGGCAAGGATAAGCCTTGAACGCAATGCCGGGCTGCAAGAACCTGAAAGTCTTGCCAAGCTTCTCGCTCGTCTCTTCCTCTTTCAGTGCGCTGAAGAAGCCGCCTTGCTGATCGAAAATATTCGGATTGCCCGTAAATCCCATGGACGCAAGCTCGGCCGCCATGATGCCGTTTCGCGCTGCGTTGCCCAGATGCAAAGGCTTCACCATCGTGCCGAAGTTCTGGCTTAAACCCGCCGTCAAGGACGCGGCAATTCCCAGCGCAACCTGAATCTGTTCCCGCGTTAAACCAAAAATCCTTGCCGCCGCAGCAGCAGCGCCCAACGAGCCGCACACTCCAGCCGGGTGGAGGCCTAACTCTTGCGCCTCCTTTCCCATTCCTTTGGCGAGCGTCGCGCTGACCTCGACACCGACGATATAAGCCTCGATCAGCTTCCGCCCGTTGACGCCTTTGGATTCGCCGGCGGCCAATACACAAGGCACCATCACCGCGCTCTGATGGCCGAAATGATCGTAATCGAGGGTGTGAGCGGCGACTCCGTTGGCTAGCGCGGCGTTTGCGGGAGAGGCACGAAAGTCGCGCTGGGCGATCACCGCGCATGGTCCTTCGGCGCCCTGGCTTCGAACCCAGCGCGCGGCGATCCGCGCGCTTTCCTCGCGGCTCCCGGCGAGCATCACGCCAAAGGAATCGAGAAACGCTTCGCGAACTCGCGGGAGAAGCTCAGCCGGGGCGCTCTTTAGACTAAACGAAGCGGCAAAGCCGGCAATATCTTCGGTCATCGTCATCGGCTGGGCACCGTTCCTTACTGTTCGAATTGCTTGATGAAGCCTTCGCGAACGATCTCTTCTACCATTGAATTATCGATGAATTCTTCGGGCTTGGCATTTTTAGCGGCAGGGTTTGTCGAGGTCAGGAGCAGAGTTTTGATATTTTCCGTTTCGACCCGGGTGAGAAGCGGCAATTTGGCGGCAAGATAAATCTGGTATTCCGCCATGAGCTCATCGTCGTTGCTGCGAAAATACTGCTTCAGGGCGGCCCGGGCTCGCGCGGGGTCTCTTTTAATGATGCTGACGGTTTCGATCTGTGCCTTAATGAACTGAATCATCGCCCGGCGGCGCTCTTTGACTTTCTTGTCCAGCGTAATGAGGCCTGTATACCACCTCACGTTGACATCTTCAGGCATGACGAGAGCCTTGAGCCCGCGTTTGCGAAACGCCATGTAATTTTCATAGGAGGCGAGGGCCGCATCGTACTGCCGGGTCACAACCCCCGTGAGAGCGGACGGAGTATCTCCCGCGGAGAGGATCGTCGGCTGTTTAGGTCCCTTATCCAGCCCATACTTGGGGAAAAAGAACGCACGCAGCATGTGCGCGTAGCCTCCTCCGATCCCTGGTACAGCAAATTTTCCACTGCGCAGCTGTTCCATGCTGGTTACTTCAGGTCGAACCAGAAGATGAGCATCGCTCCAGTTATTGAAGTTAGTTACGTAGAGAACGGGAGTGCCTGAAAGCCGCGCGTTGATCAAAGCCGGGCCGGACGTGCTGATCACATCCGCCTCGCCGCCCAAGAGCGCAGCGGTCGCAATGGTGCCGCTGCCGATCCGCACTATGGTCGCGTCCAGTCCATACTTTGGATAAAGGTCGAACGTTTGAGCCAGGACCGGGATCGCATGCCGGGTACCCGTGCCGCCGAGAATGCAGACAAATTTCTCAGCGGATAGTACAATTTGTGGCTGAAGAGTTTGAAGGAGCGCAATCAGGACCAAAACTGGGTAAGCCCGAAACGAATTTACTTTCCACGATCCGAGACCGGTTCTAGTCACGAAATACATTCTCCCCACGAAGTAATTCATGAGCCTTCGCTCGCCTGTTAAGAATGAAACTGCCCTCACCCCCGGATCAAGTCCGGGGCAGGCTCTAGCTCTTCCATCGGAATGGGCGAGGGAAGTCTTGGATCGTATCTTACCCTCGCCCGCTCTGCGGGAGAGGGTAGGGTGAGGGTTCCGTTTCGGCCCAGCGACAATGTCGAGTCTTAAAAAATATTTTATTTCTCGTGCTCTTCGTGTGTTTCGTGGTGGTATTCTTCACAGTCCCAGGCGGTACAATTTATTCGCATTTTCACGGCCGACTTTGCGCTTGATCGCGGGGTCCAGTCCGGCGCTCAGCCGCTCCAGAGTTTGTTGCGAATAGGGAAAAGTCGTGTTGCCGTGCGGATAGTCGCTCGCCCACATGAAGTTCTCTTCGCCGAAAACAGGCGTGGTGAGCATACCCGCCCGATCATCTTGGAAGGTGAACCAGACATGCTTCCTCATGTAATCTCCGGGCGCCATTTTGAGTTTGACGTCCGAACCGTAAGCGGTGGCGCGCCCGTAGCGGTAGTTGGCTTGCTCATACATAATCGCCACCCAGCCCACGTCGTATTCGGTGCAAACAACCTTAAGATTGGGATGGCGATCAAAAGCACCGGAAAACATCAGATGGCTGATGAATCCGGTCGCCGTGGCGATCCGCTGGGCGCCGAAAAAGTCAGAGGAGCCCTCGGCGGTCAGCCGCTGAAAGCCGAACCAGCGCGGTTTTGCGCCCTGTGCCGGTCCCCCGAGATGGATGTGCAGAACAACTCCCGTTTCGTCCGCCGCCTTCCAGATCGGTTCGTAGGCCGGATCGTGATAACCGCTGTCTTTGATCGCGTAAGGAATCTGCACCGCCTTAAAGCCGAGCTTGGCGTATTCCCTGATGTCTTGCGCCGCCTTTTCCGACTCGATGATTGAAATCAGCGGCACTCCGACTAGGCGCGTCGAATCGTAGCTGCAAAACTCACCAAGCCAAGCGTTGTAAGAGCGAAAAATGGC
>DASRAA010000090.1:0-4150 GCA_035638375.1 Binatia bacterium
AGCACAAACAGCCCCAGCGCAGAGTAATTGGCTTGGCCGGCGGCCCCGACGACTGCACCGGTAGCCAGAGGAACAAGCATCATTCCCCAAGCGCCGTGTTCGCGGGGAATGACCATCGCTTTGAGTCTTGAGTTCTGCAATAAATCGGCAACCGATGCCATGCTGGCAGGTTAAAAGAGCCTGAAACGGTCCCGCTATGACTTAAGTCTCAGGCTGGGGCTTTAATAAGCCGACCCTAAGACGCCGCAGAAAAAATTTGAAAAGCAGATTCCTCGGCGACGAGAGTCCCCTCGGGATGACAAAAGTAACAGACTTATACGGCAGGGCTAAAGCCGATGTCCTTTCAAATCGGCTCAACTCTGGAAACCCCGGTCATGCCCTAGACACGGCATTGTATTCATGCGAACCTTGCAGGGAATACTCTCAGCTGCCTTATTCTTACGATGTGTGTACCGACACGAGCGTCGAACGCACACCACCGGCGGGCTTTCAGAGCGTTTTTTTGTATCGCTGTGGAGCGGGCTACCGCGCAGGTTCCCGGTGAGCACGAGGTTATTGTTCATGGGCGAGGAATAGAAATCGATGGGGACCCCGGTCACAGCGGGATTCTGGCTGTCTCCGCAGCAGAAACATGTTTGGGCCTTGCAGCGGGAGGGCGGCACTCTGCGCTCCGTCTGCTGGCTGCAGCTTGACCGTAGTATCAGTGAACCTGCCCTCCTGGATGCTTTAAGGTACCTTGTTGGCCGACACGAGATTCTGCGTACCGTGTATGTGCGGCAGCCTGGGATGAAATTCCCATTTCAAGCCGTATTGAATCAAGCCGAACCCTCGCTGCGAACCATTGATCTTTCAACGCTTAGTGATCCACACCAAAAGGAAGAGCTGCAGAGCATCATTCGCAGCGAGCAGCACGCGGTTGTGCCTTGGGATTCGAGTTCCGTGCTTTCCGCAGTCCTTGTCATCTTTGCGCCAGAACGCCATTCCATTGTGCTGATGGTTCCGGCTCTAACCGCTGATGCTGCGGCGCTAAAAATCCTGGCTCGCGATTTGTTGCGCAGCCTGGATGCTCATCCACCCGAGGGTGGAGCCGAAGAGCTGCTCCGCTACGTGCAGTTTGCACATTGGCAAAACGAACTTATTGAGGGCGACGACGAGAACTCGCGGAAGGCAATGAACTACTGGCAGGGTTTGCCTGAAGCGACCGCGCTGGCGCTCTCCTCCGAGTGCAAGTCCCCGCAGGGCAGGAGGGAGGAAACCCTTGATTGCAGTTTGGATGGGAAAACGGCTGGGGTTGTACGATCCACAGCGGATCAGTTGAAGGCTTCCGTTGCTGAGGTGTTGTTTGCCGCATGGCAGTGTGTTCTTTGGAGGCTCACGGGACAGTCGACATTCCGTGTTGGCGTGGTTTTTGCCGGCCGCGAATACGAGGAGTTGCGTGAAACAGTCGGACTTGTTGCCAAGACGCTGCCCATTGACGCACGCTTCGAGGGTGACTTGCATTTCCATGAAGTCGTGGAGCATGCACATTCGGAAATCGAAAAAGCGGGAGAGTGGCAGGAATACTACGTGCCCGGAACCGGGTTCGTGGAACCGGCGGTCAGCTTTGAGTTCCAAGGGGAATCGACCTTTCCTCAAAACGATGCCCGCGCGATCGTCTGCAATGATTCCTACAAGTTGCTCTTGCGTGTGACAGCAGGCGCGGAGAGATTCGACCTCACTTTTCATTATGACGCTGCGCGAATTCCCGACCTCACGATTCAGCGAATCGCCGGTTACTTCACTACCCTGCTGACTGCGGCCATCGTGAATCCGCATGCGCCTGTAAGTCGCTTGCCGATGTTAGGTGAGGAGGAACTGCGGCGACTCATGCTTGAGTGGAACGAGACGGCCGCGGAATATCCACGAAACAAGTGCGTGCACGAGCTGTTTGAGTTGCAGGCGGCCGCTACGCCGGGGCGTCCGGCGCTGCGGTTTAACGAGGCGCTGCTCACTTATCGCGAATTGAACGAACGCGCCAACCGGATTGCACATTACCTGCGGTCGCTGGGTGTGGGGCCGGATGCGCTGTTAGGACTGTGCGTCAAACGCTCGGCCAACACGATTGTGGCTTTGCTCGGAATCCTGAAGGCGGGCGGAGCTTTCGTACCGCTGAATCCGCAAGACCCGAAACCGCGAAGGCTGCAGCAATTAGTGGGAGCGACGATACTAATTACCGAAGAAGAGCTCCTAGCTCAGATGCCAGAATTCGGTGGCAAGATATTGTGCCTCGATCGTGATGCTGGATTATGGGCTGAGCAGCCCAGCAGCAATCCCGAGAACCACACCCAGCCCGGCAACCTGGTGTACGTGATTTACACATCGGGATCGACGGGTGTGCCCAAAGGTGTCGCGGTTCGGCACCGCAATTTGGTGAACTACAGTCACTTCATCACGCATCGTCTGCGTCTCGGCGATTATCCGGAAGGCTTGCACTTCGCGACAGTGTCGACCATTGCGGCCGATCTGGGCAACACCTGTATTTATCCCGCGCTGACTTCCGGTGGATGCCTACATGTCATCGGCTACGACGTTTCGACCGATGCGGAGCGTATGGCCGACTACAACGCACGCTATCCAATCGATGTACTGAAGATCGTGCCGTCGCACCTGCAGGCACTATTGCAAAGCTCGCACGCGAAACAGGTACTGCCTCATCGGTTCCTGCTGCTTGGAGGGGAGATTTTTACGCCGAAGCTGGCTGATCAGATCGCTTCGCTGCGAGGAACCTGTGAGGTGCTAAATCACTACGGACCCACTGAGACGACCGTGGGCTCATTGACCTTACGGCTGGCGGAGTTTGATTGGCGGAACTCGGAAGCATCAAGCATTCCGATTGGCCGTCCGATCGCGAACACGCAGATCTACATTCTGGATGCTCAACTCCAGCCGGTTCCCACAGGGACGGTGGGAGAGCTGTACATCGCCGGTGAGGGAGTAACCGCCGGATATTTGAATCAGCCGGATAAGACGGATGAACGCTTTGTACGAAATCCCTTCAGCAGTAATCCGGAATCGCGAATGTACCGCACAGGCGACATCGCGCGTTATTTGCTCGACGGAAATATTGATTTTCTGGGCCGCGCGGATGACCAGGTTAAGGTTCGCGGTTTCCGAATCGAATTGGGCGAGATCGAGGCAGCCCTGACGGCGAAACCAGGCGTGAAGCAGGCGGTCGTACTAGCCCTCGAACAGGACAGCGGCGACAAGCGGCTGGTCGCCTATGTCGTTATCGATCAAGGTGCCAATTACACAGCAGAGGACCTGCGAGCTCACCTCAAGCAGCAGTTGCCCGAGCATATGGCTCCCTATGCAATTGTCTTGCTTCCGAGAATTCCCCTCACCGCGAATGGGAAGGTTGACCGCAGGGCATTACCAGCGCCGGAAACCGTGCAGGCGCGCGCGTTTGTGGCTCCCCAAAATGCGGAAGAAGAGAAAGTGGCCAAGATTTGGCAAGAGGTCTTCCATCGCGAGCGGATCAGCACGGACGAGAACTTTTTCGATCTGGGCGGACACTCGCTGATGGCAACTCAAGTTATCTCCCGCATTCGCGAGCGCTTTCGTGTTGAGTTGCCTATCAGGACGATTTTCGAGCATCCCACGATTGCTGCTCTGGCCAAAGTGGTAACTGAGGGCGGCGAATCAGATAATTCGGTTGGCGGACCAAGGATTGTACGTGTGACTCGGGAGCCCTACCGCTCGGGGCGAAATTAGAGCGCGAGTTTACCAAATAGTGATGGTCTGAGTCGGGAACTCGCAGCAAATTGCCACGGCCTATAAGTGCTAGAGAGATTACCTCATAGGCGCCGAAGACTAAAATTAATTTGGCCATCTTATTGAAATTATTAATCTTAGAATCAGACTCCGCCGATAGAATCCTGTTGACATAGCCTACGATTCCCCCTATAAGTTGAGTAACCCCTTTGCTCCGGAAAAACGTTACTTCGGAGCAAATCTCTCGCGGTTCTGGCCGACGCCATGGATGTGTGCGCCTCTGATGTGCCGAACGTTACTTCCGGCAGTAATCGGACGCCCCTTAGCGTCGAGAAAGCGCGCATGCGTCCAGCAACACTCCCAAAGTCGTGGGAGGCCAATCAAACCTACGCTGAATATC
>DASRAA010000091.1:0-6354 GCA_035638375.1 Binatia bacterium
ATTTTCACCGCGCCGAGCTTGCGGCCGGCCTGAGGGAATACTCGTTGAGTGGGCTGACCGTATCATTACCGAGTAGAGCCGTGAAGGATCGGGAGAGGTCACGCAGCGTCGCGATAGTATTCGCTGCTTCCGTTGGAGGTAGAGAGCGGGAGCACGCGGCTCTAAAATGGACGGTGGCTCGCTCCAACATCTACGGCAGCGCTGCATCGCTTCTATGGAGGAGTAAATGAGCGAAAAGATCGAGAAGAGTCTGCTGGAAATCGACTTCACCGCCTTGACAGCGTGGAAGCATACGTCCTCGCCAGCCGCCTGGGAAGACCAGCTGCTCTACTTTTTGCTTGTGGACCGGTTTTCAGACGGGAACGAACGGGGCGGCTACCGCGACAACAACGGAAATCCTGTCCAATCAGGAAACACGCCTCTCTATACGGAGAACGGCACTGACCGAGTTAACTATGAGGACTGGTTAGGAGGTGGAGGCACCTGGCAGGGCGGAACTATCAAGGGGTTGAAGAGCAAGTTAGGTTACCTGAAGCGCCTCGGCATAACTGCGCTCTGGGTGAGTCCCGTATTTCGCCAGGTCCCGTTCGAGCCCAGCTATCACGGCTACGGTATCCAGAATTTTCTTGACGTCGATCCCCATTTTGGAACGCGCGAGGAACTGCGTGATTTCGTTCAGGCTGCCCACGATCATGGAATCTACATCATTCTCGACATCATCGCCCACCACACCGGAAATGTTTTTGCTTACCACCCTAATCGTTATTTGGTCCGCGATGCCCACACCGGGCAGAGCCATTACGATCCACGCTGGGATGGAAATCCTTACGCCGTGCGCGGGTTCAATGATCGCAACGGTGAGCCAACCATAGCTTGGGACCCCGCCAATCGAGCCGGGCTCGAAGCTTCGTGGCCTGATGGCGCCGTGTGGCCCCGTGAATTCCAAAACATTGCCAAGTTTCGCCGTAGTGGGCGCATCACTAACTGGGACTACTATCCGGAGTATGTCGAGGCTGACATGTTCTCCCTGAAAACCCTCGACCTTTGGGCCGAGCAGGAGGACCAAACCCGGCAATTCTCGTCTGCACTGGCGTGCCTAATACTTACCTATTGCTTCTGGATTGCCTACGCCGACATTGACGGATTCCGACTTGACGCCGCCAAACACATGGGCACCCCAGCCTTGCGCGCTTTCTGCGATTCCATACGCGAATTCGCGGAGAGCATTGGAAAGGAGCGATTCCTGCTGGTAGGAGAAATTGGTGGGGGCCGAGAGAAAGCATGGGAGATAGTCCAGCAAACTGGTTTGGACGCTGCACTGGGAATTGACGACATCCCTGGCAAACTGGAACGAATGGTTTGCGGCCTGGGAAACCCTGCGGACTACTTCTCGGTATTCCAGAATTGGATCTTGGACGACACCGGGCAACATCGCTGGTACCGAAACAAGGTGGTGACCCTCGGGGATGATCACGACCAGGTGCGCAAAGGTGCAAGCAAGATGCGCTTCTGCGGAGATACTCAATACTGCGATCTGGTGTTTAACGTAGTAGCGACCCAACTGAGCACCATGGGCATTCCCTGCATCTATTACGGGACCGAGCAGGAATTCGACAGCGGAGGTCGTCCGAGTGACTCAGACCTCGTTCTCCGGGAAAGCATGTTTGGCGGCAACTTCGGTGGAAAATGCACGCGGGGGCATCATTTTTTCGACGAAAACGGAGTGGTGTATGAGGCCCTGTCCAAGCTGATCCACCTACGTAAACAGCTGCTGCCCCTTCGTCGGGGGCGGCAGCTGTTGCATGAGATTTCAGGAGATGGAATCAATTTTGGCTTTCCCAACATGATCGGCGACAGGATGCTTTCGATTGTCGCCTGGTCGAGAATTTTCGTCGATCAAGAAGTGCTGGTTGCATTCAGCACCAACCGCGAACAACCTCTGGCTGTCTACTCAACGGTTGCCTCCAGGTTCCGCAGCGAACGGGACCTGTTGAAACTGATCTTCTGGCATTCTCCTCGAGCCGCAATGCCCCCGCCCGCTGAAGTGGCGGTCGAAGAGAAGAATGGTGTCCTTGCGGTTCACTTGACGCTGCCGCCGGCTGGCTTCGTTATCTATCAGGCGCCTCCCGGACGCCAAAGCATGGGTTCGCGCCAAACCGTAGCGAACCAACTAAATAGAACCTAGGCGCCCTTGGCAAGTTGGGAAGAAGCCGGCTTCGGTCATTTCCGTCTCGCACTGCTTGGAGGGGGCGCCGCGAAAATTCGAGAGGTTTTTGGGAAACTGGCGTCGCCATATTTCTTTACGATGGTGGGGGATGGACCCTGACGCGTCTTGCAGACTGTGCGACTGTGTTACTCCGCTCCCGCACACCCCAGCGTCATCCATAACTGCGGTTATGACCTCCATGTTTTGACGGTCGAGAACCCGAATCGGCTGATGATACGTGATCCATTATTATCTCCAGGCGGCATGTAGAATGGTCACCTCTAGGAGATTACCCTCAGCCAATAGAACACCTTTCTCTTTGATCTCCAGAGACGCATCATCAAAGGAGACCAACCTTTAGTCACACTGCGTTAGTCTTTTCCAAGGTTTGATATTGCGTAATTTTTGGCAATGCGGAGACTGTTGCAGCTCCTCATGCTCATAATGTCGATTGGCGTTAGTCTTGATCTCGAACAGAGATCGAAGAAGCGGCACTCAGTATCGCTGGATGAACAAAAGCCGCTTGGCTTGCGCTGGGGCGGCAGGCGTCCCCACTAGAATTTATCACTGAAAATTGCCTGTCGTTGCGAGCAATAATCTATAGTCGGCGAATCGACCGAAACGGAAGTGCAGTTCGTTAGGAGGCTTGTATGAGCATTAAGGCGAGCACGCGGCAATTGGAAGACATAACCATTGTGGACCTGAGCGGTCAGATCAAGCTCGGCGACGGCACCCAGGTCTTGCGCGACATTGTCAAAGACCTGCTTTCCAAGGGCGAAAAGAAGATCCTGTTGAATCTGGCTGACGTCAGCTACATCGACAGCTCCGGCATTGGCGCACTGGTTGGTGCCTTCACCTCCGTGCGGAACCAGGGCGGCGAAATGAAGCTGCTCCTGCTAACGAAGAAGGTCAAAGATGTACTCGCCATCACCAAGCTTCTGACGGTGTTTGACGTGAAAGATGACGAGGCAGCAGCCATAGCTGCGTTTAAACGCTAAATGGATGTAGCTGCGTGATGGGTGTCGCTCCGATGGAAGTGAGCACTCGGAAGCAGAGGCGAGGGCGATAAGGGGTGAACCCCCGGGGAGGCGGGGGCGAATACAGGTCTGCCGTGACCTAATGCCCAAAAGTGAAAAGGTAAGTGTTAGGTGTGCCCAAAGCAGCCGCTTTCTGGTTCAGCGGAAGCACCGGCAGAACGCCTGATGACCAAGCGATTCAGAAGTTGGGATCCTCACCTATTATTTTCGCCTCGATCGCGAATTGGGCGGTTCGCAATGCCAATAATTCCAGCTTTTCCCACCTCAAAGCTGGCTGCGTTGATAGTTATCATTGACCGCCTGTAAGGCTCGGCGCACACTTATAGTGGAATGGCTTGCTGAGTGTTGTCGTCTATTATCAGCGCTGGGCAACACCCGACGGCATCTTTTGCATGTTCGTCACTGCCGCGCAGCAGGAAAGGAGGGTCATATGTTCGCTCTGAGGCTGGTTCAACTCATAGAGCACAATGCCGACAAACTTGCGGAGGGCCTGATTCAGAGGCTGAAGCACTCAAATTCCTGCAACGAGTTGTTGGCTTGCGTGCCGGCGCACGAGCTGAAGCATCGAGCCTTAGAAATCTACGGCAACCTTACCGACTGGATGCTGAACAAGACGAAAGCTGAGGTCGAGGAGCGCTATATCGGCATTGGTGCCCTTCGTGCCCATCAAGGAGTGCCGTTCAGCCAGTTCCTGTACGCCATCCACGCGACCAAGGAGAACCTCTGGGACTTCATGCAGCAGGAAGGGCTGCTCGAACCCGGGGACCTGATCAGCCAGATGGAACTGCTACGAGCGATGGAGCACTTCTTCGACCGTGCCTTGTATTTCGCCTCCATCGGACACGAGGGGGTCATGCAGAACGAATTCATCCGGTCCCAGGTGGCAGTTCATACAGCTTGACGGCGTTTGCACGTCCGGTGTGGCACATGACTAATGTAGGCAACGGTTACGCGCCGCCTGAAGCATCCTCACATGTTGCCGGACATGGTTGAGCCCGCAAAATCCTCCCCAAAAGCGGTATAACTCACGCAGGGTATACCCTTTCGCTTGCCTGCTTCGCGGGTATGAGGATGGGATCGGCGTCCAACAGTTTCACAATGCGACGCGCAGCGCCGGACGTGATATGCGTGTAATGCTTGAGCATTCTCGGACTCATGTGCCCCACAAATGCCTGAATCGTTCCGAGGGGGAACGCCGCGCTCGACCATGTGAGTGATAAACGTATGCCGGAGGTCGTGAAAGCGGATCCCTCCCAAGCCAGCGGCTTTCGTAAGGCTGTCCCAAGCGCTGCCCCAGTACTGTTGGTGCTGTGCTGGGTCGTATCTTGGTTCGCCTTTGTGTTCTCCGTGTGTAATGTGCGACCGACTCTTAGGAATAGATAGTAATCGGCTTGGTCGCAGGCGGCAGAATCCAGCCCGCAAGTTACAATGGCTTTCCTGCCGTTTGGGTTGCTGATTGGCTCCGTATGAATCCACTTCAACGCTCGCCTGAGGAATACCGCGAAGCATTCCTGTGCGTCAGTGAGCTTGCGACCAACTTGCTTCGCGAGTTAAACGATCGCCCATGCTTTCCAAACATCGCCGGCGAAGAATCGCAGCAGCTCTTTTCGGAGCCGCTTCCTGAGGAGGGAATTGGTCTTCGTGCGCTAGATCTTCTCCAAACTGTTATTGATGCTTCTCGCCTGCCGAGCCCGCGTTTCTTCGGATACGTACTCGGCTCGGGAGAGCCCATTGCTGCCGCTGCAGACTTACTCGCGAGCGTGCTGAACCAGAATGTAACCGCTTGGCGCTCAGCTCCCGCGGCGGTCACCATCGAACGGGTGGTGATTGATTGGCTCGCCCAAGCTATGGGTTGCACAGGATTCATGGGCAGCCTCACTGGAGGAGGCTCAACGGCCAACCTCATGGCGCTTGCCATGGCTAGAGAGTCCAGGACGCCCGCAAACGAATCCGGCGTCGAAAGACCGGGAACCGTGTATGCATCCGAGCAGGTACACATGTCCATCCCGAAAGCAATAGCTCTTCTTGGGTTGGGCCGGAGATACCTGCGATTAATCCCGTGCGATGCGCAATTTCAAATTCGCCTCGACCTGCTGGAAGACGCAATTGCCGGCGATGTTCGCGATGGACATATTCCTGTGGCAATCGTGGGCACGGCTGGAACGGTCGCTACCGGAAGCATCGATCCCTTGCGCGAACTCGCCGATCTCGCTAGGAAACATGGTGCCTGGTTTCACATCGACGGAGCCTTCGGCGGGCTGGCGGCCCTCGCCCGTCCAGAGTTGTTTAACTCTCTCTCTCGCGCCGACTCAATCGCCCTAGACCCACACAAATGGCTGTATCAGCCACTCGACTGCGGTTGCCTTCTCTACCGTGATCGCGTTGTGGCGCGCAAGACATTTTCGTTTACCGGAGATTACGCCAAGACACTGCGGGAGGACCCGGTCGAGAACTTCGCGTTTTTTGAGGAGACTCTGGAACTGTCGCGTCGATTTCGAGCACTCAAGCTGTGGCTATCGCTTCGCTATCATGGCTTGGCTGCGTTTCGTTCACAAATCGCGCACAATCTTGAACTGGCTGCCCATCTTGCAAAGATCATCGAAACAAACGATCACCTCGAACTCATGGCGCCCGTCCCACTGGGTGCTGTGTGTTTTCGCTTTGTTCCGTCTTCGCACCGATTGTCCGAAGCGCAGCTCGACTCACTGAACGTGAAGATCATGACAGAGGTACTGCTCGCCGGCAGAGTGTACATTTCCAACGCCACAATCCACGGTCATTTTGCCTTGCGAGCCTGCGTCGTGAACCATCGCAGCACTTCCGAGGATGTCGAAGCTGTCGTCGATGAGGTAGTTAAAACAGGTAAAACGCTTCTTCTTGAGTCTTAACTCGGGTGTATCCGTTAAGGTCTGCCCCAGCGTAATGCCCCAAATGTAAAAGAGGTAAGGGTAGGTGTGCCCAAAATGCTTCGGTTGGGCTTGCCGTTGTAGGGGGAGCGTAATGGGCTCGTTACATCAATCATTTCCAAGCCGCATGCCTAGCAAGTACGAATCCATTGTGCGTCGAGTGGGATGGATAGAATATCCATCATAGAGCCACCCACAAGAGCGG
>DASRAA010000092.1:0-11712 GCA_035638375.1 Binatia bacterium
ATCCCACGGACCATACGGACTCAGCGGAACCCATCTCAGTTGTTCCGGTAGGGACGCCCATCGCTGGGCGCCCCCCGGCAGATCCGTACGAGCGCGATTAACGCATACGGCTCTTACGAATAGACGCGCGCATCAGAGTAGGGATGGAGGATGCGGCGTTGGGGAATCCATCGCTTCAAGAGCGGGCTAAGTCGCTCCCACCGCACTTGTGCTCGCTGGCTGCGCCGGATGAGAACGCTTCGCCACAGCCAGTAAACACGATGTTGAAAGATGCGCAGCTGAGTCGTGTTACCCGGGACAGCATGGTATTGGTAGTAGCCCAGCACAAGCTTGCGAAGCCATGCACCGACCTCGGCCGTCGGATGATGCTTCCGGCGTTGAAGTTCAGCCTTGATGGCCATCGGCTTCGCGGCCATCCGCCTCTTCGCCGTAATCCGCCAGACGATGAAGGCTCCATCGCTGATGCGCTGCCTACAGTAGTGGGTGAAACCCAAGAGGGTAAAGGTCTCCGGTTTTCCCTCTCCGCGCCGTTGCCGATTTCGAGCGCCACCCTGCACCGTAATTCGAAACTTAGGCTGCAGCTGTTTTAACTGACGCTCTCTGAGACACCGGCCTCTTGTGTGCTGATGTGTTGACGCGAATGAGGTTGTCCAGGGAAAAGAATCCTGCACCGAAGATGAGGACTAGCAATGATGCCATTAGGAAGGTAAACGGATCTGCGTTGTAGAACTTGCCGGGATCCGACAACACGGACATCAATGCGGGGCGATCGGCAGTGATGTAGGCCATCATCATGTTCACGCTGAGCACTAACCCGATAATGCGCGATCCTAAGCCGAGAGCCAGCAAAGCACCTCCAAAAAGCTCGAGGTAGGAAATTGCGGTAGCGGTGAAATGCGGAGCCGGCAATCCCAGGGAAGTAAAGAACTCGCTGACGCCGGCAATGTTATGCAGCTTGCCCCATCCGCTTTGCATGAGCTGCCATCCCCAGTAAAGACGAATAGCGAGCAGGAAGGGTGACTTGAGGGAATCGGCCGCCTGGGTGTAAAGCCGATATCCGCGGGGAATCAGGTCTTGCGATTGCAGAGTCAATGCAGTCTCTCCTCTAAATTCGCCATTTTGTTTGAGTGTCTATGGCACGCTGTAAATACGATTCGGCATAAAGCAGAAAGTGACAGATCACGTCACTCATTTGCGTGAGAAATCGAAGAAGCGAATTGCAAACAAAAGAGCGAGCTCGCAGACCTGAGCCCTGTGCTAGCTCTGCGCGCTCGCGCATTGTCGAGCGGTTCGCTCTGTTTATGCGGCTGTCACCACCTCGAGTTCAGGCTGTGGTTCCTGGGCCGGCTCGGCTACTTCGCAATACACTTTGATGGCGCTGCGGTCTCCTGTGAGTTGACGGAACAACTCCTCGAAGTTCTCTAGACCTTTCACGGGATTCGTGAGCAGCTTGTCCAGCCATCCCGGATATTCGGCTTGGGCCTGCGCCATGTCCCGTACACCCGACTCGAAGTATTCGCGGTTTGCGTTCACCGTGCCAACCATTACCTTGTTGCCGAGGACGAAATCGAGATTGATGCGATCGGCATGGACTTCGATGGTCTTGTCGCCGCCTGTAACGCTCGCCAGCACAAGCACTCCGTTTTTCGCGAGGCCCTGCATTGCGTCAAATACTACTGACGAGTTTCCGGTCGCTTCGAAAACGACGTCGTACGGGCCGCACTCTTTCGCGCACTCCATGAAGGGCAACTGCGACGTGGCGTGGTAGTGGGCTCCAAGAGCTTCGACGAGATCTGCGTTACGGCTCGGCTTCGAGCTGCGAGCAAAGGTATCCACCTGCAATCCGCGCAAACGGAGTACGAGTGTCGCAAGCAGACCGATGGTACCGGCGCCCATTACGGCTGCCGTCCGGGGTCGCCAGACTTTGAGACGGCGCTGAATCTCATACGCCTGCACGATGCCCTTTTGCACGACCGTCATAGGCTCAAGCAGCACGGCAACATCCTTGAGTCCCTGCGGGATTTTCACAATGTACTCGGGATCATCCACGTAATACTCCGTAAGAAATCCATGCAGTCGGCTGATACCCCGCTCGAAGTAGGCGTCGTCGGTCGTCATGTCGTATGTGCCGATCTTGTCATAAAGGCTTGAGCCGGGACGCCGTACGGTGGCGGCAACATAGTCGCCGGGCTTGAACTCGGTTACGTTAAGGCCAACTTCTTCGACCTGGCCGAAGCCTTCGTGTCCGATCACGAGGAAGTCGTAACCGTTGGGAGCCATGCCGTATTCGGCGGCATTGATCTCTTTGTCGGTACCATCAACCCCAACTTTCAGGATGCGGACGAGTACTCCGCGTCCATTGGGTACGTCGTTAACACTCGGCTTTTTCAGATCGGCAAGGTGGACGGTGCCGCTCCTGCCGGGAAAAACTGCGATAGCCTTCATGTTTGTATCTCTCCTCTGGTATTAATCTGCCGACACGCCCGTCAGGGCTTCTGCAGGTTGTACATTCTTTTCGCCACTCTGCTGCAGCAATTTAGCGACCAGCGCTGTCCATCCAGTCTGGTGACTGGCGCCGATGCCGGCTCCGGTGTCGCCGTTGAAGTACTCGTAGAAAGGAATAAGATCGCGCCAGTGGTCGCCTTGCTGGAATTTGCTGTAGTTCCCGAATACCGGACGACGGCCTTCTTCGTCGCTGAGGAAAATGCCGCTTAACCTGCGCGAGACCTCCGCAGCCACGTCCCACAATGTCAGGTAGTTGCCGGAACCAGTGGGGCACTCCACCTTGAAGTCATCGCCGAAGTAGTGATGAAAGCGTTGTAGCGCTTCCACCAGCAGAAAGTTCACCGGAAACCAGATGGGACCCCGCCAGTTGGAGTTTCCACCGAACAGGTTGGTTCGCGATTCCCCCGGCTCATAATCGACGCGGTGCTGGGTTCCTCCCAACTCCAGCACATAGGGATTGAACGCGTGATGCCGGGAGAGGGCGCGGATTCCGTGTGGCGAGAGGAACTCGTTCTCGTCCAGCATGTACTGCAGAATGCGGCGCAGCTTGTCGGCATCGGCGATGGCGAGCAGGCGGCGTTCGTTCTCACCAGCGGTCCGCATGCACGCCAGGTTGCTCGTCAGGTCAGGACGGTTGTCGATGAACCACTCCATACGGCGCTGGAAGGAGGGCATGCGGTTGAGCACCTCTGAGTCGAGGGTCTCAACCGCGAACAACGGGATCAGACCGACCATGGAGCGCGCGCGGATGGGAGTCCTTTCGCCATCGGCATGCAAAACGTCATAGAAGAAGCCGTCTTCTTCATTCCACAGGCTGCGGCCTTCGTGGTGGCACATAGAGTCGGCAATGTAGAGGAAGTGCTCCCAGAACTTGCTGGCCACGTCTTCATAAGCCGGGTCATCCTTGGCGAGTTCAAAGGCGATGGCCAGCAGGTTCAGCGTATACATCGCCATCCAGCTTGTGCCGTCGGACTGCTCGAGGTGGCCGCCGGTAGGCAGTGGGGCGCTGCGGTCGAAGACGCCGATGTTGTCGAGTCCGAGAAAACCGCCCTGGAAGATGTTCATGCCTTCGGCGTCCTTGCGGTTGACCCACCAGGTAAAGTTCAGCATGAGCTTGTGGAAGACCTTCACTAGGAAAGCGCGATCCCCCTTGCCGCGCTGCTTCTTGTCGATCTTGTATACGCGCCACGCGGCCCAGGCATGCACTGGAGGATTCACGTCGCCGAGCGCCCACTCATAAGCCGGCAATTGCCCGTTGGGGTGCATGTACCATTCGCGCGTGAGCAACACGAGCTGCTCTTTGGCGAAATCCGCATCGACAAGCGCCAACGCGACACAGTGAAATGCCAGATCCCACGCTGCGTACCACGGGTACTCCCACTTATCAGGCATCGAGATCACGTCGGCGTTGTACAGGTGAGTCCAGTCTCGGTTGCGGCCGTTCTTGCGCTCCTCAGGCGGCGGTGGCCCGGGGGGGTCGCCCTTCAACCACTCGCGCTGCACGTAGTGATAGAACTGTTTCGACCACAGCAGGCCGGCAAAGCTCTGCCGCATTATGTTCTTCGCGTCATCCGACAACTCGGCCGGTATCACCGTGTCGTAAAACTCGCCTGCCTCAAGCTTGCGGGTGAGAAAGATCTGATCGAATTCCCCATTGAGCGGGTCTTTTGCGGCGGGCAAGTCCTGGTCCGTGAAGCGCAGCTTAATCGCAACGGTTTCGCCGGATGCCACCGTGAAACGGTAGTCCGGTGCAGCCTTGGTGCCTTCGCTCTCAGCATTTACGGCGTCGATCCGGCCGTGCACTACGAAATCATTGATGCCGTCCTTGCAGAAGACAGGACCCGGAGCGTCGTACAAGCGTCGGTTGTTGGTCTCGTTCCCGGTGAACAACACCTGCGGTTTGTTCTCGAAATACAGGTAGCGTCGGCCGTAGACCGGATCATCGACGTGAATCACCGTGCCCGGCCGTCCGTTCGGTCCTTTGGCGAGCCGTGGCTTGGGCGAGTTTGGCTGCCATGACCAGGTGTTGCGGAACCAGATAGTCGGCAGCAGGTGCAGGAGGGCCGGCTCGGGGCCGCGGTTCGTGGCGCTGATACGGATAAGCAGGTCTTCGGGCGAGACTTTCGCGTATTCGACCACAACGTCGAAGTAACGGTCTTCGTCGAACACGCCAGTATCAATCAGCTCAAACTCGGGATCGTCTTTACCGCGCCGGCGGTTCTCCTCGATCAGCCGTGCGTAGGGAAACTCCGCCTGCGGATACTTGTACAGGTACTTCATGTAGGAGTGGGTCGGAGTGCTGTCGATGTAGAAGTAATATTCTTTGACGTCTTCGCCGTGATTGCCTTCGCTGCTGGTGAGGCCGAAGATGCGCTCCTTCAGGATTGGGTCCTTCTCGTTCCACAGCGCAAGCGCAAAGCAGATGCGCTGGTGACGGTCGCAGACACCAGCAATGCCATCTTCGTTCCAGCGGTAAGCCTTGGAGCGAGCGGCGTCGTGGCTGACGAAGTTCCAAGCATCGCCATTAGCGCTGTAGTCCTCGCGCACCGTGCCCCAGGCGCGTTCTGACACGTACGGCCCCCAACGCTTCCAGTGCGACTTGCGATCGCGGCTATCTTCCAGCCGCTTGTGTTCTGCAGTTTTGCGGGTGCGCGTGTCCATGTATATCTCCTCGTTATCGCTGTAGCAGCAACAACTGGTGCCCGTCAGGGTCGCGAATCAGCTCTGCCTGGCTCGCATGGAATAGGAATTCCGAGCCCGAAACTTGTTTCACCGAAACCGGATGATTTTTCGCATCGCCGACAGCCGAATTCAGGCGGGCGATATTGTCCACTAAGAGAACCGTTTCGTGCTGTGAAATATCGGTTGCACTGGCGTTTGCGGGAGCAGGCCGGCCGTCGCGGGGCGTGATGTACTCCAAAAACTCCACGCCGATCCCGCTGGAACTGTGCAGGGACGTTATGCGCAAATGGGCGCCAAACACGTTGTTCAGATGCTCCTGCTCGAACCCGTAGTTGTCACTCTCACCGGTAACATGAAGACCCAGAAGGTTGCGGTAGAAGGCAAGACTGGAGCCGGTGTTGGAGACCGCAATAGCTGTGTGGTCGATTCCCAGAAACAGCCTGCCATTGGCCTGCTGCCATTTCGGATTGCCCTTGCCCTGAGGGAATTGCAGAACCTCCAGCGGATGACCATCAGGGTCACGGAAGTAGAAGGCCTTGATCCCGGCGGCATTCGGATTCCACTCCGGCAGCCGCTGCGGATACGACGAAATCTGCTGCACCTGGTTCTGGCGAAGTACGGCGTACGCCTGATCCATGTCGCTGACGATGATGGCCACGTGTTGGAAGGAGAGATCGTTACTGCGCGAGTCTGGCGGAACCGGCGCACCAGCCGCGCCGATGAACTGCAGCAGTTCGATAGTTTCGTCGCCGAGCGTCAAATCTACAGCCCGTACCCGCGCACTCGCCACACCGTAAAGGACGTTAATCTGGGGACCGCTGCGCTCAACCTCACTTTGCTTTTCAAACGTCAGGACTCGCGTATAGAAGTCCACGGAGCGATCCATGTCCGCCACCGTCATTACTACCGGGCCGACCTCGAGTACCCGGCAGCAATTGGGTGTGGCCGATTGCGCGGCGAGTAGGACGGGCCACAATGCAATCGACAGGGCTGCTGTCCAAACTCGCCGCGGTATCCGACTACAAAGCACGGCTCACCTCCGCTGCTTCACGTACAACCATTGCGCCCATGCGTTCCAGAATGTGGTCGCCGACGCGTAACGCGTTTGCCATGATCGTAAGCGCCGGATTCACGGCTGCGCTTGAGGGGAAGAAGCTGCCATCAACCACGTACAGGTTGTCGAGGTCGTGCGCCTTGCAGTTTACGTCGAGCGCCGATGTTTTGGGATCGTGACCGAAGCGGATCGTGCCGTTCTGGTGCGCAACACCAGCCAGCGGGATACGCTGCCCGACGTAAAGATTACGCCTGAAAAGTCCTTCGTGGCAGTTGCGTCCGTGAGTTGGGCAGGTGTGATGCTTCATCGCCTCTTTCAGCTTGGCCTGTAAACGGGCATGCGGCTCGAGATTGTTAGGCGTATAGCTCAGCACGATCTTCCCTGTGCGATCGAGAGTAACCCGGTTGTTGGGATCGGGCAGGTCTTCCGACGTCAGCCAGAAATCGAGTGAATGCTTGGCCATCATCTCTAATGTGAAGTTAGGTGCGATGGCCGGCGCCCCTGCGCGAAGCGTAATCGCATCCAGCTTCCCTACGAAGGAAATGTGGCCCATGGGATAAGGGAAATCATCCGAGCCAAAGTAAAAATCGTTGACGCCCATCGTCTTCTGGAACACCGTCGGATTTGGACACTTCGAGATGGCCATGAGCACCGAGTTTGTATGGCCCATGTAATGGCGTCCTACAACATCAGAGCTGTTGGCCAGGCCTTTTGGGTGCTTGTCGCTCGCCGAACGTAACAGCAGAGCCGCCGAGTTGATTGCTCCGCACGAGACCACAACGATATCGGCGGACACGTGCTCTTCGCCGCCGTTGCGCTCCACCACAACGCCGGTCACTTCGCGGCCGGAAGCTCTGGTCTTCAGCCGCTTCACCAGTGAATTCGTCAGCAGGGTGACATTGGGGTACTTCACCGCTTCATCTACACAAAGGACTTGCGCGTCGGACTTGGCGTACATGAGACAAGGAAAACCGTCGCAGGTGTTGCAGCGAATACAGCGGCTCTTCTGCGGATTGTTCTCATCCAGCATGACGCCGACGGGAACGTGAAAGGGTTTCAGCCCCTGGGCTGCAAAGCTGTCAGACAATTCCTGAATGCGAGACTCATGGCTCACCGCCGGCCACGGGTAATTCGAGGAAGCAGGTGGCTCCGTCGGATCTTCACCGCGGTTGCCGTGGACGCGGTAGAGCTGCTCGGCTTGGGTGTAGTACGGCTCCAGGTCACTGTAGCTAATCGGCCAAGCGGGCGAAACTCCGCCGTGGTGATGCAGCGTGCCAAAATCACGTTCACGCAGCCGAAACAGCGCGGCGCCGTAGAACTTGGTATTGCCCCCACGTAGTAGTTAGTGTGGGGATGCAGTTCTTTGCCGTTTTTGTCGAGCCACGTCTCTTTCGTGTTGTAATGGGCATCGACGTTAACGACCTTCGGGTCCCAGTTCGCCTTCTCGCGAGGTACGTAGTCGCCGCGCTCCAGAATGAGGATGCGCTGGCCCGACGGCGCAAGGTGGTGGGCCAGCGTGCCTCCTCCGGCGCCGGTCCCGATGATGATGATGTCGTAACGGTTGTCGTTTGACAACGTCCTCTCCTCTGCCCGCAAGCGGGCCGTTGTGTGTGTTTCGTTGTCCTTGGGCATTACAGTTAGTCGGCCGTGCTGGTTATCGGCTGCGACGTGTAACCACAGCGAAAGATGCAGCGCGCATTGCCCGAATGGTTCAGCTTGGCGCAGATCACCGAGTGCAATCCGCGCCTCCGAACGAAGAGTTCAGCGGCGGTTATCATACCTACCAGCGGTGCGGTGAAGTAAATCCAAATTGACTGCCACTGCATCCCCACAAAGTCACTGGCGAAGCTTCGCGCCGGATTCATGCTCATCCCGGAAAACGGCGCCTCGAATGTAATGAAGAGCATCACCATCATGCCCGCCGCAAGGCCGGTATAGCGTGCGAATCTGTGGCTATTCGAGAAATTCAAAATGACGGTCATCAGCAGGAACGTGATGCACACTTCGGCGATGAACGCGATGCCCGCGCCACGCATTCCCGGCCGTGTGATAGCAAAGTTTACGCTTCTGTGCGCCAGTTTCTGGCCAAGTGCGACCAAACCCACCAATGTGCCGAGCACTCCGCCAAGGAACTGCGAAAGCACGTAAAATGCGGCGTCCCAAGGAGCCACCTTGCCGAGGCGATAGAAGGTCAGGGTTGTCGCCGGATTCATGTGGGCCCCGGAGCGTCGTCCGAAAGGCGAGTAGATCAGAAGCACGGCGGTGAGGCCCATAGCAAGGCCGCCCAAAGATCTGCGAAAGTCTGCATTGGCAACGCTCATCCGCACCGGCGATGCCGGATGTTCCAGCAGCGCTGCGAACGTGCAGGCCGAAATCATGAACATGCCAAGACAGAAGCCCTCGATCAGGTATTCCGGCCAATGTTGCTTAAAGGCCCGTTTAGCGTCGTACGACCAATGCCCGGTCCTGGCGCCGGCAGCCGCAGGTTCTGACAGCAGTTGCGCTGCAAACACTCGCACCGCAGCGGCTGGAGTACATTGGATTTCCTGTCTCATGGGCGGTGGGATTCAGGTGCGTGGCAAAGGTTACGTGCTCTGCGGAGAAAAATCGCAAACCGGACGTGGGTTGGCCTCGTACTCATAGAGGAAACTCGCCACTCTTTTTTGTACGGGGACAAGTCAAATTTCCGTAAAATCATGCTACCCGCCGGAGTTTGTCGCGTTTCGATTCCTGATGATCTGACGATGGCAGCGCCCAGCTTGCAAACCGACGACCGCGAAGTGAACCTGATCCAACGAGTCTGCCGCGGAGAGCATGAGGCTTTTTACGAGCTCGTGCAGCCCTACGAGCGTGCGATCTATTTTGCGGCCAAGGGGGTGTTGGATAATCCTGCCGATGCCGAGGAAGTGGCCCAGGAAACAGTGCTCAAGGCCTTTAACGCCCTCCCGAACTTCCGCTTCGAGGCCAAGTTCAGTACCTGGATCATCCAGATCGCCATTAATGAAGCTCGTATGAAGTTCAGGAAAAACCGGCGACATCTGTACGAGTCGATTGATCCCGAGCGCGAGGATGAGGAAGGTGAATATCGCCCGAAGGACTTCGCCGACTGGCGCGATATTCCGTCCGACGAGTTACGAAGGAAGGAACTCCGGGACGCTCTTAAAAGAGCTATGGCTGCTTTGGCCCCGAAGTATCGAGAAGTACTGGTTCTCCGCGACATACAGCACGTCAGTATTGCAGAAACAGCGAAAATACTCGGCATAACGGAGGCTAACGTCAAGACACGACTTTTGCGTGCCCGTCTGCAGATGAGAGAGGCACTGGCTCCGGGGATTGACGGCTCGTGGGTGACCGGAAGGGACGAGTACAAAAAGGTGCGCCCGTTTTCTTAGAGCAGGTGTAACAATATGGTGGTACCGGCATCTACTCTATGGTGATCGAAATTAGCTGCCTCGAGGTGTGGCGAGAGGTCTCGAACTATATCGACGACGCTCTCGAACCCGAACTGCGGGCCCGCATGGAAGCACACTTTAAAGTCTGCAAGCACTGTTCCGCGGTGCTGAACGGCACCCATAACGTGGTCAAGCTTATTGGCGATGAGGCCGAGTTTGAGGTTCCGGCGGGCTTCGGCTCACGTCTGTACTCGAAGCTAAATGCCAGATTGGGAAAGTCCTAATCGACTACGTCTGGTAGATCGTCGTTATCGATATAACGAATAATCCGCCACTCACCGTTTTTCTGCTTTCTCCACAGTTCGAGGTAACGCTTACGGACGAGACGGGGTTCTCCCCCGTTCCGGGGTGTAATCGTAAGCTCATGCCATCCGTAGTCGTAGGCGAGATCCCCTGCGAGAACGATCGCCGCAATGACGATGTTCAGGTGGGTCTTGTTGTCGGCGAACAGATCTTCAAGGTAGCGTCGCAGCTTTGCCGGAGCGTCCTTTCCATATCGACTTGGCCGCCCATCTGAGTTGTCCGTAAACTCCGGCGCAAAGACGGAGACCACCCTCTCAGCGTCTCCCGTATTAAACCCTTCCCGATACTCCGTTTTGGCTACATTGATCGCGTATGTGTCATCCATGACTATTCTGGCCTGCAGCACAGTCTAGCCGAGAAGGATCGGCAGGAGTACACCCAAACCCAACACCAGGAACCAGAGTGCCGGCGCCGGAGTCCCCAGCGGCCGTAGGCGTCGCCTGGCGCGCGCGGCGATCCGCGGATCGAGCATCAGCCAGCGCGTATAGCGGTTTCGCAGGACAAGAAAGACGGACGCCGTAACAGCTCCGAATACCAGGTGGCCCATGAGCGACGGCAACAATGCCGAAGCCGCGTCAGTGCTCCAGTCGCAAACACCGTTAAGCATGAGTGGCAGTAACGTCATTGGACCCAAATACCACCAGATCAGGCCAAACAGCCATCCCCAAGCCACTCCCGCACTTGGGTTCGTGGACTCATTGCGAAACAGCAACCCAAAGGTCATGCCGATTGCGGTGCTGACCAGAAGGTGTACCAACAGGCCGTGCCAATTGCTGAGACTCGTATCAAGCCCCGCCACTTTGGTAAGTACTCCGGTCTTCAGCATGATCGGGCTGGAAACAATTCCGCCGGCAAATCCCGCTATGGCGCCCCAACCCACGGACTGCAATACGCGCAAACCCGGTCCGTGTGGCTCCCGGTTTAACGGGTCCGATTGGATGAACAGCCGAATCCATACTCTGTCTATGGTTGCGTAGCTCACTCCTAAAATCAGGCCGTACAGAATGTGGCCGACCAAAGAACCGAACACTGCACTTCCTGCGTCCGATGACCAGTCCAATGGACTCCGCGAAACGATCGGCAATAATGTCATTGGTCCCAGAAACCACCAGAGGATGGCATACCCTATCCCCCAGCCCATACATGAACCGTAGCCACGAACGTCGCGCTGAAACAACAGGCCGAAAATCACGCCCATCAGCAGGGCAATGAGGAATTGCAGCAGAAGACTGGTGCCGCGCGACGGAAGCTGACTGATTCCAGAGAGCAGCGGAAAGTAATCGCCTGCCGACATCCAGCGGTCGAAGATAGCACCCCCAAGTACACCGGCGAGTCCTCCGGCAACTATCGCACGCGTCCAATTGAAGCGGCTGTTACTCTCAGAAGAGCGCCATCCATTACGAAAACCAAGGACGAGCCCGACCGGCATTCCAAGACAAACCAAGTAACCCACCAGCTGAGGGAACTGGTCTCGTGCATCACCCAAGGCCGCCATGGAATGGAAGCCACGGAGGTATAACGGTACCAAACCGGCAGGAAAGACCAACCACATCAGGAAGGCTGAAGCGAGTCCCCAAATCAAACCTGCGCCGGTGGTGCTGACCCTGCGCTCGAGAAAGAGTGCGAAAATCAGGCCGAACACTCCGCCCACGGCCAATCCATGTGTCAACGATGTGCCGAGCGCGGCTCTCTCCAGCGCACCTCCCGCCAGGCCAA
>DASRAA010000093.1:0-15763 GCA_035638375.1 Binatia bacterium
CAGATGTGGCCTTGCTCATCAGCGACGAGTCCGTGTGGGCCGGAATTGGGTGTCTTCAGAGGGTATTCCTTGAAAGCGCCGGAACTGGGATCGAGGCGGCCAATTTTGTTCACACCTTGCGCGGTGAACCAGAGCGAACCGTCGGGTGCGACCGTCGGATCGTGAGGCCGGGAGTTCGGCGTCGGCACGGTAAACTCCCTGATAGATACCTTCAAAGTGCCGACCGCCGCAAATGCAAGAATTCCACTCGCTAATGCAAAGAAACAGACTTTTCGTAAAAGCATGGTCGCCTCGATTCTCGGACCCTGCGCAACATTAACAAGAGATTTGATTCAGGGTACTTTGGGCGCCATAAACTCCTCCCGAACAGAAGTGGTCTGTCTGCCACGGTCGTGCCTTTGGCTTGGATGGGTTGCAGTTATTACTGTCAGCTAGAGAATGCTATTTCTGTCAGAAATGCTGTCAAAACGGCTGGGGAACGAACTTCATCTCTGGCCGACAAATATCGGTCGTCACCGCAAATGTTGTCCAAGCGCACCGAGGTTCCAAAACTCTATGCAGCTTTGTTGGCTTTCCCCGGAGGCAGCTTTGCTGCGAGGATGTCGACTTTCTCAACGGAAGGCGGCTGCGCAAACAGGTCGGCCTTCTCCTTCAGACCAGCGGCTACTCTTCCCGAAAGGTGAGCCTGCCGCCCTGCCTCGTCACCAAAGGTGTCAAATATGCCATACGTCGAGGGTCCAAGCCGAATCGCGTACCAGCTCGTCGTGGCAGGTTCTTGCTCAACCAACGAGAGGCCTGCGCGAAGAAAACTCTCCAGGTCTTTCTCGCGTCCGGCCTTTGCTTCCAGGCGAACCCACAGCGCAAGCTTTGCTTCGCCAGCCATTTTTCTGCCTCCTCTTCTGTAGTTGTGGGACTCCTAAATATCTATCGATCCCCAAGTCTTCTCGCCAAGGTGGTCCGTTTGCGGTTGATGCGTCGTAGGTTGTCATGGCCTCGGGAAAGGTTGTCTGAGTGTAGAAGAATCGAACTATCGCTGACGAACACCGGGGCCGGCAAGAGATCCAGAAGCTCTGAGCAATCCCACATTTCCCAGGGCTACGGACTGTGGGCCACCCGCGGTGACAAGCATGTAGGAGATAATGGCCGGCATGCGCATTGCAGGCATGATCGGTGGGCTGGGGCCTGAGTCCACCATCGACTATTACCGTTCTATCCTCGCGCACTATCGCGCGCGCAGGCCCCAGGGCGGCTCGCCACACATCCTCATCAACAGCCTCGACGTCGAGAAGGGCATCGCCATGATAGATGCTGGACGGATCGATGCCCTGGCCGACTATCTGGCCGCCGGGCTGGAGCCACTGGTGCGCGGCGGTGCCGATTTCGCTTTCATGGCAGCCAATACTCCGCACCTCGTGTTCCACGAGCTCCAGCGCCGTTCGCCCATCCCACTGCTAAGCATAGTTCGAGCTACTGTTGACCGTGCCGCGTCTCTTGGACTGAAGAAAGTTGGCCTGTTCGGTACCGGATTCACCATGGGAGCGAGTTTCTATCCAGAGGAGTTCCAGCGCGCGGGAATTGCCATAGCGATACCCACCGAGGCGGAACGCGAACTCATTCACCGAACGTACATCGGCGAGTTGCTGAAGAACCTGTTTCTCCCGGAGTCACGAGAAACAATCCTTGGCATCGCCCACCGCATGAAAACTGAAGATGGAGTGGAAGCCATAGTCCTGGCCGGTACCGAGCTGCCGCTGTTGCTGCGCGAGGCCTCCGCCGACATCGACTGGCTGGATACGACGGTGATCCATGTGGAGGCGGTAGTGGAGGAACTGCTGCGCGAATGATCGTTTTGACTAGAGCATGCTTCGAAAGCCGAGGTCATTAGGATGTCTACGTCTAATCGCAGATACCTTGGCTCGCATTCTGTGCAGCCTTATTCTAGACGCCACGTCATCCGGACAGTGCAATCCGGGTTTCCACGCGGGCATTCAGGCTCAGTTTGTACGCCTCCGAAGGAATTTCCGCCAATTTCTTTTTGGATAGGCACTCTCGCGCCCCTTTTCTGAAGTTATTTTCCGGCCTATACTTCGCCCACTCCTCGCATCGTTTCTGGATTAGAGGGAGGTCCAATGACGCCGTTCCAAATGATCGTGTCCGCACTGGTTGTACTGGCGTTGGTGATCATCCTGTATTTCTGGAAATCCAAGCATCCTCCCCTTGGTGGCCCTCCCAATCCTCCTAACCCGCCCGGCCCTCCTCCAGGAGGGGTGATTCGTGAATTGTACGTGGCCGATGCAGGCGATGCGGCCATCTGGACATTCGCCATTGCCGACGATACCTCACGGTTGCAAGTTCCGCCGGACCGCTACATCAAAGGCGACTTGCCCTACGATCCAGGCATGACGCAACTGAGTTCTCCGATGGATGTTGCGGTGGACACGGTCAGCCTGTTTGTCCTGAACCAGTACACTGACGGGGACGGCAACTTGTTGCCTGGAAACGGGGTAGATCCGAACGGCAATCCATTACCCAACGTGAATCCGATCCTGATCTTTAACACCAATAGGAGCGGAGATTTCAAACCTTACTCGTGGTGGGGACCAGACGCTTTTCCGCACGCTACCGACGGCACGCCTCAAGCCGTTCCGTTATGCATGGCGATCTCGTCCAAAAATCCAGACTCGCTGCTGCTAGGAGAGCAGGGCACCGCGGGAACATTTGTGCAGCAAATGGACAAGTTCCCACAAGCTCCCGGGAATCATGGCCAGCCGGTAACGTCGAATCTGAATTCGGGATACGTCACTGGGATTGCCACCCACAAGGAAGACGACGGGACCGTGAGTTTCGCGCTGGTTTGGACAAACCCGCCGCAGGTCCCGCCTTCGCAAAACCCTCCTCCGCAATACGCGGTTCTGTTTTTTGCAAATACGCCGAATTTCGCCGTTGTCCCAGCCATGGCTACGCAAACCATCACGGGCCCGAATAAGTCGCTGAATCGGCCCCAGCGCATTGCTTTCGGTCCGGATGGTTCTTTGTTTGTAACCAACTGGGGCGATCAGCAGGGTCATGGCAGCGTTACGATCTATGATCGCGATGCGAATGGCAATTACCAGTTTGGGCGACCGATTGGTGGCCTCTGGCAGCCCACAGGAATCGCATTGGGGATTGACGGAACGATCTACGTGGCAGATCTTGCGCGGATTCTCGTTTTTGACCCCCGGGATGTCGCCGCTGCAAAGAGCGATGTTATCGAGCCCAAACAGGTTGTGGAGGTAAACACGATGTTTGCTGCGCCTGATGGCACGAATCAGATGCCTCTGAGCGCTGAACTTAACGGGATGGCGATTCGCACCGTCCTGTAGCACTGTCGTCAAAAGCCAATGTATATGACGCCGGGGTTCAGAGACCCGCCCTGGTTCACCTAACTTGTTTGCTGTTCAATGACTCGGATTCGGTAATCACTGTTGCGCCTCAGTCCCAGAGAGTTCTGATTGATGGCAATAGCTACAAGATTCTGACGTCATCGATGGAAACGGTCCTGCGCCACTCCGGGGTCGGGGCCTCTGGGGACCCGACCAGGTCTCTCAGCCAGGCAGAAGGCGGGACGTATTCTGATATTTCAAGCATCCCGGTGACTATAGAATCTCGTGGAGAGGCGGCAATTCAAAGCCCGACGATCTTGATAACCTTTCCTCCTGATGCGTACCGTTCGCACGGCTCTGTCAACAGCGTTCGCTAGCCGTCGTGCCTTCTCCGATAGCGGTTGAATTCGTGGTCTTCTGATTTACGGCAGCTCATCCACGTCCACCGTGTCATGGTTTCACGGGTGAAACCGGAACCGCCAAAGATGGTTGGACGCAGTAAGGGATTGATGGATTGTTCCCTGGGCAAGCGCTCCTGCTCCGGCGGAACAACCTGCCCAACCTCAACCGGCGCAATGGTCAAGAATTTCTCGTCGATGAGATCGGCACGAGCCAACGTGCCGTAGAGCGTTGGTCCTCCTTCGCAGAGAAGGTGCTGAATCCCCAGATGAGCCCGCAACTTTCCAAAAGCAGCGCGAAAATCTATGATTTCGTCGGTGCCTCCGGCAATTACGGTTACATGCTGATGCTCCTGCTGGAGCGAGAGCCGGGCGGCGCCCGCAGGCGACGTGAGGATGACAGGATCAACCAGATCGCCGTCGAATACCTTCCACCGTGACAGGTCAAGGTGCTTGGCGCTGGTAACGAAGATGTTGCGCTGGCGGCCTTTCCCGAGCTTGCGGCGCAGCTCCAGTAGCGCGGGTTCCACAATCTGGAATACGATGCCGCGGCTTCCGGGCCCGCGCAGGCGCTGCTCCTCACGGAGCGTATTCATGCCCGTTAGGACGCCGTCGGCGTAGGCGCGCAGCAAGTCCATCAGCCATCGGTCAGCGTTCGACTGAGCGATGTCAGCTCCGGACGGACGCGCTCCCAGCAGACTGACGATTCCGTCGAGCGACTGCACGAAGTTGCTGTAGATCCAGGGGCGATCGGCAGGCGCAGGGGGAAATCCAAGGTTCCCGTAGGTTGCAAGGGCTTCGTCATTCAGCGGGCTGGATTCGGCACGGTCGAAGAGAACCTCGAAGAGCGGTGGTGGAGAGGGGGCGGGCATGAAGGTTGATTTTAGCGCTGTTCGCTATGTGCTTCTGGCCAATCTCGAATTCACTAGGGAGATACGCAGGTAAGCAGGGGGGCAAATTGGCCACAGAGGGCACAGAGAGCAGTGAGGTTTTTCGATGTTTTTCTCCTTGTCCTCTGTGTTCTCTGTGGCAAAGCTTTTCTCTGGAGTAGAACAGCGCTTCTAGTTCTGCCAGTGGACAAAGAAGAGGTTCGGAAGTAGTTTGGGGACACCGAATAGGTCGAGAAATCCTGTTTGCCGTCAGGAGCCAGCTATGGGAGAGCGTGGGGGAGCCAACATTGAAATTGCCCACAAACTTAACGAAGGCGAGGAGCAGGGAACGGAGCACAAATCGCGCTGGCTCGAGGCGCTGGAGATCATCGAGGCCATCGTGCTCGCGCTGGTGGCTATAGCTACGGCGTGGAGCGGCTACCAGGCAGCGCAGTGGGACGGGCGGCAGGACGAGCTTTATGCAACCTCCACGCGCCTGCGTGTGGAAGCGCAAGGGTTGCAGACGCGTTCGGGACAAGAACAGATGTATAACGCTTCGGCAGTAGCGGAGTGGATCAAGGCGCAGGCTGCCGGCAATCAGAAAGTTGCCCAATTGTTTGAGCGCAGGATGCTCCCGGAGTTCCGCCCCGCATTTAAGGCGTGGAAGGGGACCGATCCGCTGAACAATCCCAACGCTCCAGCCGGTCCGGCGGTGATGCCGGAGTACCACAACGCGAATGCGGAAGCGGCGGTCAAGCGTGGCGAGGAAGCGACCGAGGCTTTTGAGCAGGGCGCCGCCGCCCGCAGAATTTCGGACAAATACGTTCGTGTGACAGTTGTGTTGGCGACAGTGCTCCTTTTGACGGTGATCAGTCAACGGTTCAAGACGCACAGCGTACGCCTGGGACTGGCGATCGTGGCGTTTTTATTGCTGTGTCTTCCCATCTATCGACTAATGGTATTGCCGCACCTCTACTGAAGGTTGTTGGCCCACTTGGCACGGGAAGCATTGTTGATACTGGAGCAATCACCAAGCCCAGTGTGCGTGGCGTCACAGGGTCAGCGCGATGAGCGCGGTTAGTCCGATCGAGTCGTATAGTTTAGAAGGCCTGAGAGCTTGGGCAGGGTCCGGCCCAGACCCGGCATGCAACAAAAGCGGCGGACCGGTATCCAATGTGCAGAGGATTCATATGAGTGAAAAAGTCAGAAGGACCGAGGAGGAATGGCGCCAGGAACTTACTCCGGAGCAGTATCGCGTACTGCGGCAGAAGGGTACGGAGATGCCGTTCACTGGAGAATATGAAACAAGCAAGACTCCCGGTGTGTATCGTTGCGCTGCTTGCGGGCAGGAACTGTTCGAGTCGGAGGCGAAGTTTGATTCCGGATGCGGTTGGCCGAGCTTCTTTCAGCCGGCCGGCGAGGACAAAATCGATGCGTTGGAAGACGACACCTTGGGGATGAGACGTATTGAGGTGACATGCTCGCGCTGCGACTCGCATCTGGGGCATGTCTTCCCTGATGGGCCCAGGCCGACCGGGCTGCGGTATTGCATTAACTCGGTGTCGCTGAAGCTGGACCCGAAAGAGAAATAGTTTTTTTGCCACGGAGAGGCGAGGAGAACGAAAGCATTCAAGCACTCGCGCATTTCGCGGGGCTCTGCCTGGGTCTTTAATTATTGAATTTGTCGGTATTGTCCGTAATCTCTGTGGTGATCCTTTCCTTACTACGGCGCCAGAGCTTCGCCCGCACAAACTCAATCAGCTCCGAGGTGACGTATGGCGGAGGGGTGATGGAGAAAACCGGTTTCGACCAGACTGGTTTCAGTGAGATCTTCTGCCAGGCTATAACGCTGCCCTCAAGGTTTCGATTGTGCAAGATGACCGCATCCGCGCGGTCGAGAAATTCTCTTGCTGAGGCTTTGAAGTCCGGATTGGCGGGGTCCAGCACGGTCAAATAAAGATCGGGCCGCAGGAAGCGCATCACGCTGTTGGACTCAAGGATCGCATTCTCTGCTGCCGCCAGTTCCTTACGAAGCCGGGGCATGGCTTCGGCCAGCATCCCTTGACGCGTCCGCACCCAAAGCGAGCGCACCGCGCCAGACACCAGAAACCGCGACGAGTCGCTTTCGCCGCCGCGGTCGCGTTCCTCACTTACAGCCCAGGAGTGATCGTCGGTGGCACAGTCGCACGGCTTGCCGTCGGCTGAGCAGATGCCATGTCCGTATTGCGTGATCTTGACGGCGATCCAGCGCATCTCAGGCAGCGCAGCGATAATTTCAGCGACTACGCTGGTCTTACCGACGCTCCGTGAGTGCCCGCCGACCACGATCACTGCCATACGTTCATTTCTCACTCTTGCGTGTAAGCCGCGACAACACTGCGAGTTCTTTCAGGTACTGGCGGATTGGCCGCGCCGGAGTTCCCCAGAAGACTACGCCTTTACCGCGAATCGTCTTGTGGGATGGGATGCCACTCTGTGCTCCCAGGATGGCACCAGCTTCGATGGTGACGTGGTCAGCGATGCCAACCTGGCCTCCCACCACACAGTCTTCACCGACGGACGAACTGCCGGAAACACCGGTTTGGGCGGCGATAACAACATTGGCTCCGATGTTTGCGTTGTGGCCGATATGCACCATGTTGTCGAGCTTCGTACCCGGACCGATGATAGTTTCGTCCAGAGCGCCGCGGTCGATGGTACAGTTGGCGCCGATTTCCACGTAATCGCCGATCACAAGCCGTCCAACCTGGGGGAATTTCACATATCGACCGAACTTTTCGTCGCGTACAAAACCGAAGCCGTCAGAGCCAAGCACCGCGCCGGCGTGAACGATGACTTGTCGACCAATCGTCGTGGCAGAATAAATTACTACGTTGGGATAGATGTCGCAGTCGTCGCCGATGACCACGCCTTCCCCGATGTAGCACCCCGCTGCAATGAAGCAACGTTCGCCGATAACCGCATCGGATTCGATAACCGCGTGCGCGTCCACACTGGTGGTGGGCGCTATCTTCGCCCGCGGATCGACGATAGCGGTAGGGTGAAATGCCGGCGGGTACTCCTTTCTCGGATACAGCAACCTGGCCGCTGTGGCAAAGGCCAGGCGTGGATGAGGATTGATCAGCAGCGGCTTCGTGGTAGTGATTTCGGCGTCTGATTCTTTGACGATGACAGCACTGGCATGCGAGTTCATGGCTGCTTCTAAATGGCGCGCTGATTCGACGAACACGAGGTCGCCGTGCTCGGCATGAGCCACGCTGGCGACTCGGGCGATTTTCATCTCGCCATTGCCAATGAGGCGCGATGCGGTGAACTCCGCGAGGGCTTGCAGGCTTTGCGGCATGGGTCAGTTATAGGCGAAAACCAAAAGACTTACCACAGAGACCGGGAGCACAGAGAAGAAAAAGGGCCAAGTCAACCGCGGATTTCGTGCAGAAACGAGGATTTCGCCGGCCGTTATTCCTGAGGTGTTCTCTGTGTCTTTTTGTGTCTCTGTGGTGATTCGTTTTCAGTAGAGCGGCGGCTCACTGGGGGGTCTTGTCTTCCAGCGGCGATGCACCCACAGCCACTGATCGGGATACCGGCGCACATAGTCCTCGAAGACGCGGTTAAAGAGCCTGGTATTTGCGACTGCATCCTTCTCGGTGTTCCCGGTATGCACCAGTTCCACTGCAGGGGAGAACTCGACACGATACTTACGGAGAATCGGGTCCCAGATGGTAAAGGCCGGAACAACAACTGCATCGGTGTGCAGGGCGACGCGGGCGATGCCAACGGCGGTGCACGCGAGGATGCCGAAGAAGTCCACGAAGACGCCTTGCGGCGGAGTCATGTTGGTATCCATCAGGATGCCAACAGTTTCGTTGTGCTGCATGGCTTCGAGCAGACCGCGAGCGAATCCTTGCTTGCCGATGACGCTGTTGCCGTGCAGCGTTCGGTAGCGGGTGACCAGCACATCCACGTAGGGGTTGTCGATGGGGCGAACGACAATTCGCATGGGGTGGCCTTGCAGCGAATGAAAAAAGGAACCGACTTCCCATCCTCCAAAGTGCCCGGTAAGCAACAGCACACCTTTGCCGCGTTGTTGAGCGGCTGCGAAATTTTCAAAGCCCTGATAGGTAGCGATCTCTGCCGCATTTTCTCGGGTGTAGCGGGGGAACAAGCAAAATTCACCAAGCAGTCGTCCCAAAGAAACGTAAACGCCGCGAAGAATATGGCGACGCTCTGGAAGAGATTGCTCAGGAAACGCGAGTTCCAAATTGCGCATGCCTACCCGACGCAAGCGCGGATGCAGGTAGTACGCCAGCTTTCCAACCAGAATGCCGACCGCATGCGCGAGGGGTCTCGGCAAAAACCCGATGCAGCGCACCGGTACAAGCAGCAACAGATATTGCAGGCGATCGAGCATGAGCGAGACTCTTGACCGTAGCACTCGGCGAGAAGGGAAGGCAATTACAAGTCGACGATTGAAAGTGGCTTACCACCCCTTCGACAAGTCAGGGCAGGCTGCTTCCTCAAGAAGGGAAAGGATGGGGCACCCCAACAAGAACGCGGTGGCCGCAGCCACCGCGTAGGAAGGTCGCTGCGAAATGTCTAAGGCTGCTTTGTCGTGGTCGGGTCCGAAGGCGCTGGAGTGGTTGCGGGGGCGGGCGCCGCTGCCGGTGTGGCTGCAGGTTCCGTCGCGGGCTTTGCATCTGTGCTTGACTCAACAGGCGTCGTGGGCACCGGAGTGGCCGTGGAGGTCGTCGCGGGAGCAGCAGAAGGTGTACTTGCCGGAGCAGGCATGTGCGACTGGGCAGTCTTGGGTAGCCGTTGCGTCGGCGCGTACAGTTCGATGGTCTTCAGGAAATTCTGAGCATCGGTGGGAGGCGGAACCTGGCCCTTCAGCAGCGAATAGAATGTCCAATCCTTTCCGTAGAAGGCCTGAGTCGCACCGTTATCCTGATGTACCACAGCGCCACTCACTGATACTCCTGCGAACAGTCCGCGCGAGCGGGAATAGGTGAGAATTTGCGCGCGCATGGTGAGGTCGGTGGCCGCTTGGGCGTCCCGTCCCACAGGACCACCCGCCGCCGATGCATCGGCGCCCAACTTAAACTTACTTTGCAGCAGGTGTTGCATACCGTCGGTGGTGCGGACGATCAGCACCAGATCCGAGGCTTGCCCACCTGCTTGAAATCCGAAACTGCCGCCTTCTACGCGGAAGAACACCGGGCTGCTCCAGCCCGTCTCGGTGCGGCAGGTCGCGACGCCTTTGCCGTAGTTGGCTCCGAAGATGAAGCTGGCTTTCAGCATGGAGGGAACTATGGCGATACACTTGGCTCCATCCATGATGCTGTCGGGAATCGCCTTGTCCGGGGCTTCCATGATTTGGCTCAGGATGACGGAGGAGCTTTGCAAACGCTCCACGTCGGCACTGTGCGCGGCTGTCTGCGCCCACACACCGGTGGTTAGAAAGATCAGCACAGTAAGGCTAAGTCTCTTCATCACACGCTCCAAGAGGGTTCGCGGCCAGTCGACACCCTCTGAGGCCATCTTATTGCGATAAAACACCACTTGGTGCCGAATTACGCGCGGCGGATGGTTACTCTCTAGCGTCTTGCTTGCGAGGGTTCCCGGCTGGGCATGAAGGGCTGCTTCTGATCCGCGGAGCAAAAACTTTAGGGCCGGAAGAGGAGACCCTCGCGTCCCCCTCCAGCCCTTCTCCCAGGTTCTGTGGTAGGTGGATGCAGTATCCGACTGTCGGCGAAAGTTGCGCAAGTTACTAAAGTACGTACCCCCTGTACTTTAGTAACCACCTCTCCTTGTTCGGTAAGCGGCCCGGAATGAAGAATCAATCCTACCATCCGACGCCCAGCAAAGAATGGGTGAGGGCGTGAACAGAAAGCGCGACTCGATTTGTAACGCCCGCTTTTCGCATGAGGCTGGCGACATGCATCTTCACCGTACGTTCTTCTATGCCCAGGGCACCGCCAATTTCTCGATTGGAATGACCTGCAACCAGCAGCTGCAGAACTTCACGCTCACGCTCCGTGAATGCCAATGGTTGTTCAGCGACGGGCGGACGAGGAACGAAAGTGACTCGCTCAATGAACTTACTGAGCAGTTGTGGAGAAGCCCATACTGAGCCACCATGGACGGTCCGGATCGCCTGTTTGAAGTCTTCGGCTGAGGCTGATTCTTCCAGATAACCCTTAGCACCAGCTTGAAGAGCTCGCAACGCCATCTCCTCGTTGCCGAGATTGCCCGTAGCGATGATACGGACCGACGGATCGAGCGATTTGAGGCCAGCCATGACCTCGTACATGGCCGAGCCGGTCCGGGAACCGATGAGTACCACATCGTAGCCGTGTGTCGCAAAGATGGAAGACGGAGTACAGCCTTGAAGCACAAAATCGTTTTCACTTTCGAGGAGCGTGCGAAAACCTACCAAGCGTAGGGGATCGTTATCGACTACGGCAACACGGATCGGGCGTTTGGCGCGCTCCTGGGCAGACCGTTTTCGCGGCATAACGATAGAGTAGTACAAGCCGGCCAGCAATCCTCTGGTACATAGGTGCCATAAAGTGGGCGGTCCAAGGTACATTCTGCGCAGTCTGTTAGGATTCGCTGCAAGCTGTGCTCAGGTAAGACAGGAGAGACTTCGAGTGTCGCGCCATGGATTGTTGCCTCAAGGACACACACTAGCCAGTGATGAGTGTTGAACATTCAGGTGGTTTGGCAGCAGCCATGGTGGCGTTGGGATTTGCGCTGCTGGCACGCGGCTTGCGCGCAGTGACTGATGGCGGCGCGTTGATGGGAGCCTGTGTTGCCTTTCTGTTGATGCTGGCAGGTGGATTGTGGGCGTTTCTCCCACTGTTGGCCGTGCTGGTGCTCACCATGCTGGCGACCAGCTGGCGAGCCGAGCGCAAGACGAGGCTGGGCATTGGCGAACGTGGTGGGGGGCGTAACGCGACCCAAGTGCTGGCAAATCTTGGCGCGGCCAGTCTCTGTGCTATTGCTGCAGTAGTATTCCGGCGTCAGTCGGCGACATTCCTAGTTGGGGCGATGGCGGTGCTAGCGGAAGCGGCGGCTGACACGGTCTCGAGTGAGGCCGGACAGGCGGTGGCCAGCCGGCCCAGGATGATTGTGGGTTTCCAGGTCGTGGCGCCCGGAACAAATGGAGCGATCAGCTTGGAAGGCACCTTTGCGGGTTGCATCGCAGCAAGCATCGCGGCCTGGACGGCTACGTTAGCCGGCATTGTGGAATGGCGTTGGGCACCGATCATTGCTGTCGCGGGGGTAGCAGGAATGCTGTTCGACAGCGTGATGGGCGCATGCTTCGAGAATCGCGGAAAGATGGGCAACGATTCTGTGAACTTCGTCAGCACGATATTCGCTGCCGACTTTGCGCTGCTGGCCACTCTCCTGCTGCCGCGACGATAAAGTGTTCAATTAGTTCTTGCAGGTACAACCAAGGGGACGTCTTGGCGACAACGAGACTGAGATTACTTCTGCTTTTCGTCCTGGATGTCTCGTGCGGATTTGCCCAACAATACGACATCCTCATTCGCAATGGAAAGGTAGTCGACGGAAGCGGCAATCCGTGGACCTATGGCGACATTGGAGTGATTGCTGACCGTATTGCATTCGTTGGTCACGCCTCCCCAAACGTAAACGCCAAGCGCACGATTGACGCGAAAGGCCTGGTGGTGGCGCCGGGGTTCATTGACATGCTGGGCCAATCAGAGCTCAACCTGCTGGTCGATAAACAGGCCGTGAGCAAGCTCACGCAGGGCGTGACGACCGAAATTACTGGCGAAGGCGATACCATTGCGCCGACGAACGACGCGATCAACGCCGAGCATGCCGACGTGCTCGAGCACTACGAAATCACTGCAGACTGGCGTTCCCTCGAGGTGTATTTCCAAAGGCTGTCCAGGCAGGGCAGCGGCATTAACCTGGGGACTTATGTTGGTGCGGCGCAGGTCCGGCGATTGGTCATTGGCAATACAAATCGCCCCCCAACCCCTTCAGAGCTGAAAGACATGGAGATCGCGGTGGATGACGCGATGAGCGATGGTGCCATGGGAGTTTCCAGCGCGCTGATCTATGCTCCGGGAAACTACGCCACCACTGAGGAGTTGATTGCGTTGGCAAAAGCGGCCGCGGCTAAAGGCGGGGTGTACGCGTCGCACATCCGCAACGAAGGCGACCGGGAGGTGGAGGCCTTGAACGAGGCGTTTCTTATCGGGCGCGAAGCGAACATACCAGTGCAGATCTTTCACCTGAAGGTTGCGGGCAAACAGAACTGGGGCAACATGCCCAAAGTGATCGCGGCAATCGAGCAGGCCCGTGCCGAGGGCATAGATGTAACCGCCAACCAATATCCCTATGTTGCGGGCGCTACTTCCCTGGGTGCCGTTGTTCCGCCCAAGTATCACGCAGGGGGGACAGACGCCTTCGTGGCGCAACTGCAAAATCCGGCGACTCGCGCAGAGATCCGCAGAGAGCTGGAAGCCCCGAGCAGTTCATTCGAGAATCTGTGGCGCAGCGCCGGAAGTCCGAGCGGAATCCTGGTTGCATCAGTACTCAATCCTCAGCTCAAGAAGTACGAAGGCAAAACAGTTGCGCAGATCGCGCAGATGGAGAGCAAGGACCCGCTTGACGCAGCTCTCGACCTCGTAGTAGCCGATCGCGACAACGTTGCGGCCGTGTACTTCATGATGAGCGAAGACGAGGTCAAGCTCGCGCTCAAGCAGCCGTGGGTCAGTGTCGGCACCGATCATCCCGAAGTGAGTCCAACGGGCCCTCTCAGCGAAGGCAAGGCGCATCCACGCGGCTACGGCAGTTTTGCGCGCATCCTGGGCAAGTATGTTCGCGACGAGCAGGTCATTACGCTGGAGGATGCGATTCGCAAGTTCACATCACTGCCGGCGCAGCAGGTGAGACTGGAAAATCGCGGCTTGCTGCGGGCGGGCTACTTTGCCGACATCACCATCTTCAATCCCTTAACAGTGAAAGATATGGCAACCTTCGAAGACCCGAACCGCACGTCGGTTGGCTTCGAGTATGTCTTCGTGAACGGAGTTCTGGCTCTGGCGCATGACAAAGTGACTGGCCAGTTAGGTGGGCGTCCGCTGCGTGGTCCGGGCTATATCATGCGCGACTACTTGCCCGATGGGCTTCCGCCGCGCGGCAAAGTGCAGGGCGTCGTTACGGATGAAGGTGGATATCCCATGCCGCGGGCGACGTTGTCCTTAACTAGCGCCGAAGGAAAGCTTATTGGCACGGCAACAACGAAGAAAGACGGCCGCTACGAGATCATTCTCGAGCAACCCTGCCAAGGCTGTTTGCTGAAAGTCGAACGCATGGGCTACGCACTGCAAAGCCATACCGGCGTGAACTACAATGGGTCCAACTCTTTGTGGTTCAGCTTCATGTTGAAAACAGCCAGCGGACACTAAGGCATTCTCGGTTTTGGTGCAAGGCCGAGGAGTTGGAGTACTCGTTCCCGCGCTCGGACAGAGAGGGTTGGAAGCATCCTGGGAAAGCACACGGCGATACCAGTTGCTGAAAAACTCTGGTGCAGGACGGTTTTGCGTCAGCGCACGACTTCAGTCGTGCCCTGAGTTCTGCCTTTTTTGATCCGCCGCGCGGACTTTACGAGGCTTATTTCGGACTTCTTCAGCGCGTCTTCCGGCGTTTATGAGTGCCTGTCTATACTTGTCGGAAAAGCGCCTATCCCCCCGCAATCGCGCCGATGACCAGCAGTGGCTCCTTACCCGAGGCCACCGCCTCCGGCAGCGGAGCATCCTGCGACTCGTGCGAGAGATCTTCCTCGCAGGCAAAGAACCGCAGGAAGGGCCGTCGCTGCTTCGTCACGTGATCGCGGATGGTACCCTCCAGCACGGGATAGCGCGTCTCAAGCACATCTAACACCGAATTGAGCGTAGCTATCCCTTGCACCTCGAGCTGCACCTGGCCGTCAATCTTGGCCAGGTTGCGCAGATGATAGGGCAACTCCACGCGAATCATGCGATCGTCTGCACTTCTACCGAGAGTACCGCAGGCAGATCATGCACAATGGCTTGCCAACTGTCTCCGTCATCGTTTGAGCAGTACACTTGACCGCCGGTGGTTCCGAAATAAATGCCGCAGGGATCTATCTTGTCCACCGACATCGCGTCGCGCAGGACATTCACGTAACAATTGCTCTGCGGAAGGCCCTTGGTGAGGGGCTCCCACTCGTTGCCACCGCTTCGGCTGCGGAACACGCGCAGCTTGCCGTCGTGCACGAAGTGCTCCGAGTCGCTCTTGATAGGCACGACGTAGATCGTGTCGGGCTGGTTGGAGTTCACGTCGATGACGAAGCCGAAGTCCGTAGGCAGGTTGCCGCTTACCTCGTGCCACTCGTCGCCTGCGTTGTCGCTGCGCATCACATCCCAGTGTTTCTGCATGAAGAGCACGCCAGGGCGCTTGGGATTCATTGCGATGTGGTGGACGCAGTGCCCGATTTCGGCCCTCGGGTCAGGAATGTATTGCGAGTAGAGACCTTTGTTGATGGGCTTCCAGGTTTTACCCGCGTCGTCGGTGCGAAACGCGCCCGCCGCCGAAATGGCAATCCACATCCGCTTAGGATCGCTAGGATCAAGAATGATGGTGTGCAGGCACATCCCGCCCGCGCCCGGTTGCCATTTCGGACCTGTTCCATGGCCGCGTAACCCAGACAGCTCTTGCCAGCTCTTTCCCCCGTCGGTGCTCTTGAAGATGGCCGCGTCTTCCACCCCAGCATAAACGGTGTCAGGATCGGTGAGCGACGGCTCGAGATGCCAGACGCGGAGGAACTCCCAGGGATGCTGGGTGCCGTTATACCACTGATGCGTGGTGAGCGGCTTTCCGGTCGTCTCGGAGGTGTCGTATACGAATTTGTTGGGCTTCGGCTTCAGGAATGAATCCGGTCCTGGCGTGATGTCCCCGCCAGGTGCGCTCCATGTTTTACCCCCGTCATCCGAGCGTTGGATGACCTGGCCGAACCAGCCGCTGGTTTGCGACGCGTAAATTCGATTTGAATCTGCCGGCGAACCTTTCAGGTGGTACATTTCCCACCCTGCAAAGTAAGGGCCTTCGACTGTCCAGTTTTCGCGTTTGCCGT
>DASRAA010000094.1:0-5016 GCA_035638375.1 Binatia bacterium
TAGACCGGGCACTCCTGCCGCGTTCGTAACCTGTTGATCGGTGATGTAGCCGGAGATCGGTGCACGTATCTCCACGATGCCGCTGGGATGATCAAGGTTTGTACTACCCAGTACCCGAAGCCTTTCCGCAGTCGTCCGCACATCAACCTTGGCCTTTTCTGCAGTGTCCTCGGCCACCTGAAGGTCGTTCTGAGAAATCGCCCCCCGGTCGAAGAGGATCTTCGCGCGTTCCAACTGAGTGTTTGCAAGTTTCTCGTCAGCCACGGCCTTCTGGTAATCCGAGTAGGCACCCGAGATATCGGCGCTCTGCACCTTGAGCAGCAGTTGTCCCTTCTGCACCATGTCTCCTAGACGGGCATGGATTTCCACTACACGGCCGGGCGCCAGTGAAATCACGGGAACGGCACGCGAGATATCGGGAGTGACGGTCCCGGTGACGTTGAGCTCCGGAGCGGCAAGGTGCTCCACTGCCTGTACCAACTTGAACCTTTCCGGTTGATCGACTCTAAACAGGTTGCGGTCAGCCACTTCCTCAACTTTGACTGGAGGTGGCGCTTCGGCTTCCGGATTGCTTTTGCCGCCGCTACAGGCCATGTTCGCTGCGCATAAGGCCACGGCTAGGGCGAGTGCTGCCATTTCCACGCGCTTCATGGGATCACCTCGCGTCCTACAGCAAGATTCAGTTGGTTGGTAGCGTCGAGATAAGAACCGATCAAGTTCAGGTACGCGACCTGAACGCTACGATAATCAGCTTGAGCGTTGAGGAAATCGAGCAGCGATGCTGCGCCATGCTGATAGGAAAACTCGATCGTATCTCGCACGCTGGTCGCCTGACGCAGATATCGCTCCTTGTAGGGCTTGAGCAAGATCACCGTGCTGACGACCGTGGCATAGGCAGAATCGACATCGCTGAAGACCTGCGCCCGTGCCGCCTGGACCAGTTGCTCGTTGCGGCCGATATCGAGTTGTGTACGCTTCTTTTCCCCCTGGTTGCGATCGAAGATGCGCAGGGGAAAATTGACGCTAACGCCGAAGTACAGATCGATCGGCGGATTACGTCCGATGTCGGCGCCGATAGTCGGGTCAGTGGAGCCGTTGGCCCACGCCAGACGGTTGTCCGTGTGCGCCTTGTCCACCGACTCCATCGCCGCCCTTAAATCCGGTCGCGAGTCCAGTGCCGTTTGTCGGACCTCGTCCAGAGGCGGAGTTTGCTCGCTGAAGTCGAACGGCCCACTAACGTCAAACTGATCTACAGGAGTTCGGTCATTGAGAAATGCAAGCAGCTGAATTTTTGCCGTCCGCAGGCTGACTTCCGCCGTCTGCAAATCGGATTCGTACTGCACCCGCTGCAGTTCGAGGCGGTCGAGATCCACCCGCGCGATTCCGCCGACCCTGTAGCGCTCGCGACTGATCTCCAGAACGTGGTCGTAATACGCCAGGTTCTCCTTTGCCAGGTTTAGAATCGCCTTCTCTTGAAGCGTCTGCACGAACGCCATGCGTAGATTGAAAACCAACGTCCTTTCCAGGTCTGCCTGGTTTGAAATCGCAATCTTGGTCGCTTCTTGCGCACTCTCAAGCCGCAATCCCCGCTTGTGCCGTCGCTCTAGCAGATAGCTGCCACTTCCCACTGGTAGAAAGTACGCAAATGCTCCATGCGGCGGACCGATTGGGAATGGATCAATCTGGTCGGCGATTATCGTTAGGGTCGGGTTGGGGCGGAGGTAGGCGGTGATTTCTTGCGCGCGGGCCTCTTCGACGGCAATTTGTCCTGCACGAAGGGTGGGATTGGCGATGCGGAATTTGTCGCGAACCTCCTGCCAGGTCAGTGCCCTCTGGGCAAAGCCGCTCTCGGCAAAGGCCGCAGCCAGCAACACACCAATACACAGCGCTTTCAGGGCCCGCTGCATGCATCCTCCCTTATCGTGAATACGCCAGCAATGAGCCCAGCTCATGCACCAAATTGCGCATCAGTTCCGCTCCACCACAGCTAGCCTTTAGGTGTGTTCTGGATCCCTTGCTGCTCTCTCGGATGGATTGGGATTTCGCCCTTATTAGAACGAGTTTTTGTGAACAATGTGTTAAAGCAAAGTAACAGCCAGTGCAGCCATGTAGATCGTGAATGGTCCATGGCAGCAGATCGCGATTCTTGAAGTGTCCCTTATTTTTGGGTTGGGACGCCCTAATAGGTTGTTGGTGCCGCCTAGGGTCAACATGGACACCTTGAAACCTGGATACAGCTTTCAGCGGTTCGCTCGTGTCTCCATTCTTTTCAGCAATTTAGACCCAATCATCTCCTATGCAGTCCGGCTACATCGCATCATCACAGCCAAGTGGCTTCCCTACCTCGGCTTTGCATTCCCCACCCGCGGCAGAGATATACTTGTCTAAATTCAGCAGTGATCTTCATCGTGCGAAGTTCAAGGAGGAAGTAATGGCTCTTCAAATTGGTGAGGTGGCTCCGGATTTCGAAGCCGAAACAACGGAAGGCCGCATCCGGTTCCATGATTGGATTGGCGACTCATGGGCGATTCTGTTTTCACACCCCAAAGATTTCACGCCGGTGTGCACCACCGAACTTGGATACATGGCTAAGATGAAGCCCGATTTCGAGAAACGGGACGTCAAGATAATCGGCATCAGCGTCGATCCTGTGGACGACCATAAGCGCTGGGCCAACGACATCAAAGAAACCCAGGGCTATGCGCCCAATTACCCGATCATCGGCGACCCGGATCTCAGCGTCGCGAAGCTCTACGGAATGTTGCCGGCGAGCACGGGAGGGACCAGCCAGGGCAGGACTCCGGCCGACAACATGACTGTGCGCAACGTCTTTGTGGTTGGTCCCGACAAGAAAATTAAACTGGTCATCGTCTACCCCATGACGACCGGTCGCAACTTCGATGAAGTGCTGCGCGTGATCGACTCGCTGCAATTGACCGCAAAGCATAAGGTCTCCACGCCGGTAAATTGGAAGCAGGGTGACGACGTGATCATCTCAGGTTCTGTCTCGGACGAAGAAGCGAAGAAGGTGTATCCCAACGGATGGAAGGCGCCCCGGCCTTATCTCCGGATCGTGCCACAGCCGAAGGCGTAAGCGGTCGTGAACGGCCTGAGACCTGTTTTCTTTAGGAACCCGAAGCGGGTTAGGTTAGCCCGCTTCGGCCTTTCCTTGGTTTCGCCCTTTTCAGGCCTGACTTCGCCACAGATTGATCATCCGCTAGGTTTTTCTCTCAATCCAATAACTATGAGTGAGGCGGCTCGCAAGATCGCACCGGTGTCGAAAATACTAGGGCTGACTTTGCTCGAGCGAATTGGCAATACACCCTTGCTGCGCTTTCAACGCGTGAGCAGAAACTCCAAAGGCATAGAGGTGTTGGCCAAAGCCGAGTGGGTCAATCCCGGCGGATCAGTAAAAGATCGCGCAGCCGCGAGTATTGTGGCCGACGCCCAGCGAACCGGAAAACTCGGCCCTGGCAAAACTCTCCTCGATTCCACCAGCGGCAATACCGGAATTGCTTACGCAATGCTGGGAGCGGCGGAAGCTTTCCCCGTCAGCTTGTGCATACCCACAAACGTGTCGCCGGAACGTTCACGCATCGTCCGCTCCTACGGTGCGGAGATCATCTACACCGATCCGGGTGAAGGCTCAGACGGTGCCATCCGAAAGGCTCGTGAGATCGCTGCTTCCGAACCGCATAAGTATTTCTATGCGGATCAGTACTCCAATCCTGCAAACTGGCTTGCGCATTATTACGGCACCGCCGAAGAGATCTGGCGACAGACGGAAGGACGCATCACCCATTTCGTTGCTATGCTCGGTACCAGCGGCACGTTTGTCGGCACATCACGGCGGTTGAAGGAATTAAACCGCAACGTTCGCTGTGTTTCGTTACAGCCGGATTCTCCGTTCCACGGCATCGAAGGCGCGAAGCATATGTCAACTTCCATCGTCCCGCAAATCTACGACGAGACCATTGCAGATGAGAACCTGTTCATCGCCACCGAAGACGCCTATGCCATGACCAAGCGGTTGGCCCGTGAAGAAGGGGTTTTGGTCGGCATCTCAGCCGCAGCTGCGATGGTTGGCAGCCTTCGCGTAGCCAAAGACGCCGAGCGCGATTCGGTGATCGTAACGATCTGTCCCGATGGCGCTGACCGGTACTGGAGCGAGCGGGTCTGGGACGACTTCGAAATCTAAATCATGACTCTATCACTCACGAAAGCTCATTGGAGTGAGCTCCGCAAGCACGGCGAAGAGACTTTTCCCCACGAATGTTGCGGCGTATTACTCGGCAACTTCGAGGAAGATGGATCCAAAGTCGTGCAGGCAACTGTACGATGCGCCAATCAGCGGTCCGACTCGCCGCATAATCGTTACGTCATCGACCCGCGTGAGCTCGTCCGCGTCCAGCGGCAGGCCCGCGAGCGCGATCAGGAGATCGTGGGCTTCTATCACTCTCACCCTCAGCATCCCGCTCGTTGGTCGAAAACCGACCTTGAAGAAGCACATTGGACGGGCTGCTCCTACGTCATCACCAGCGTGCTGAATGGTGCGGCAACGGAAACCAATTCCTTTGAACTCACGGGACTAGACGAGAGCAAGTCGTTTCAAGATGAAGAGATAAGGGTCCTATGAGGTCGACTACGACCGCCCCCATGAATCCGGCCCGCCGAATGTGGCATCATTAATAACCAAATATGAAGATCCTGATCCCTACCCCACTTCGCCCTTATGCGGGCAAGCAGGCCAGCGTTGAGCTTCCCGCAGGCTCGGTTGACGAAGTCCTGCGCGAGCTGACGTCCCGCTATCCTGACCTGCGCAAACAACTGTTTTCCGACGATGGCAAGCTGCGCAGATTTGTGAACTTGTACGTGAATGACGAAGACATCCGCTACCTCCAGAACGAGAGCACGCCAGTGGGACCGAACGACACGCTGTCGATCATTCCTTCTGTCGCTGGAGGCTGCCTCAAGTAGAGGCCAGATTCATCGCGCGTCTTTCCCAGGAGTTTCTAA
>DASRAA010000095.1:0-3796 GCA_035638375.1 Binatia bacterium
GGACTAATGCCATGGAACTCATTGATCGTTATCTGCAAGCCGTGAAGTGGATGCTCCCCCGCAAGCAGCAGGATGACGTCGTCCGCGAACTCAACGACGAGATTCTTTCGCGCGTGGAAGAGAAGGAGTCGGCCCTCGGTCGCCCGCTGACGGAAGACGAGCAAGTCGAGCTCCTCAAACAACTCGGGCACCCGATGCTGGTCGCGAGCCGTTACCGATCGCAGCGCTACCTAATCAATCCGACGATCTTCGCCATCTACTGGATGGTACTGCGCCTGATCCTCGCAGTGGTCTTAGTCGCCATGTCCATCGCCGCCGTCGCAGTTGCGGCCACCGGACAAGGCCTGGGCAAGGCACTAGGCATCCTCTTTCAGTATCCCTTTGCCGCGCTCTCGGTCTTTGTCTGGTTGACCGCGGTCTTCGTTGTGCTCGACATCATTCAGGTAAAATTCGACTTCTTCAGCAAGTGGGATCCGCGAACGCTTCCCAAGCTGAGTAAGCACAAACCTCGACACTCCATGCTCGAGTCTGTTGTCGGCCTTATGTTAAGCACGATCCTGGGTGTGTGGTGGCTGGTCGGCCTGAAGCACCAGTTCTGGATCTTCGGCCCGGCTATGCCGCTCTTCATTTCGGCCCGGTGTGGCAGACCATCTATCCGCTCTTCGTAGTGCTGGTGGTATTCAGCATCATCCGCGGTAGCTCCGACGTCGCACGGCCCGGATGGGAGCGCGGACGCACCTGGTTCCGCCTCATCTATCGCGTACTGAATCTGCTGGTGCTCTATTTCCTTTATAAAGCGACAGAGCTGTTCGTGCCGGGCAGCGCGAGCCCCGCCAACATGAACGAAGTGATCAAGGGCATTAACAGCGCTATGCACATCGGCGTGCTGGTTGTCGCCATCATCACGGTAGTACAGATGGGACAAGACGTGTACCACCTCATCCGCGATCGCTTCGACGGCGGACAGCGTGCGATCGCCTGTTTCTTCTAACGAAGCCCCCGGGAGCAGCATGAGCTCGGTAATTGTCGCGTCCCTCGACCTTATCTTTTCCCGCTAAAATAGAGTGATGCGCCGCCAACGCGGTGTCCTGAGGAATCTGTCCTTGTCGTCGATTTCATTCACCGAGAACTATGACATTGTGGTAGTCGGCGCCGGCCATGCCGGATGCGAGGCCGCCATGGCCGCGGCCCGCATGGGGCTGAAGACCGCCCTCTATACGCTCAACCTCGATCTCATCGCGCAGATGTCATGCAACCCCGCCGTCGGCGGCATCGCGAAAGGGCATCTGGTGCGCGAGGTGGATGCCCTTGGCGGCATCATGGGAGAAGTCACCGACGCGGTGGGCATCCAGTTCCGACTGCTGAATACTTCCCGCGGCCCGGCGGTGTGGTCTCCGCGTGCCCAATGCGATAAGCAGCAATACCGCCTCAAGATGCGTGAGGAACTGGAGTCCGAGTCCAACCTCCATATCAAGCAGGCGGAAGTGGCTGACCTGGTGGTGGAGCAGTTGTCAGTTGCCAGTGGTCAGTTGTCAGTCAATAACATCACGGCCTCGGCAGATGGTTCGGAACTGACAACTGACAACCGACGACTGACAACTATTCGTGGCATCAAGCTGCGCGACGGCCGTACTGTAGGAGCTAAGGCCGTCGTCATCACCACAGGAACATTCCTCAACGGCCTGATTCATTGCGGCGAGCAGCAATATCCAGCAGGACGCAGCGGCGAACCACCCGCAGTGCTGCTCGGCGAAGCTCTCAAGGCGCTGGGGCTGCGCGGCTGCCGTCTGAAGACCGGTACGCCGCCACGTCTGGACGGCCGCTCCATCGACTGGTCAAAGTTTGCTGTGCAGCCGGGCGACGACGATCCCACGCCCTTCAGCTTTCGCACCAAGCGGGTCGCGCACCACGACAAGCAGGTGCCGTGCTACATCGCCTTTACCACGCCCGAGACGCATCGCATCTTGCGCGAGAACTTGCTGCGCTCGCCAATGTATAGCGGACAGATTCAGTCCATCGGCCCGCGCTACTGTCCGAGCATCGAAGACAAGATTGCCAAGTTTCCCGACAAAGAGACACATCAGCTCTTTCTCGAGCCGGAAGGATTGAACACGCACGAAATTTACGTCAACGGCATGTCCACCTCGATGCCGATCGAGGTGCAGCTCGCAGTCATTAAGTCTATCCCCGGCCTGGAGAACGCGGACATGCTGCGCCCGGGATATGCCATCGAGTACGACTCCATCGACCCAACAGAGCTGGAGCGCACGTTGGAAACGAAGAAGATCGCCGGCCTCTACCTCGCCGGACAAATCAACGGCACCAGCGGCTACGAAGAGGCAGCCTGCCAGGGCATCATGGCGGGAATCAATGCCGCTCTGAAGGTGAAAGGTGAGCCGCCGCTGATCCTCGACCGTACCGAGGCCTACACGGCCATCCTCATCGATGACCTCATCAGTAAGGGAACAAACGAGCCGTATCGAATGTTCACCTCGCGGGCGGAGTTCCGCTTGCACCTGCGCATCGACAACGCCGACCGCCGGCTTACGCCGCATGGCCGTCGCGTCGGACTCATCGATGACGCTGCCTGGGCCGAATACCTCGCCAAGCAAGAGCGTATGCGGGCCATGCGCGATCTGCTGGAGCGCACACGGGTAAACGCCGAACTGGTTGAGCGCGCGGGAGACGACTCAAATGCCCGTGCTGTCGTTGATTTACTCATCGGCGAATGCGCAGGTCTGACATTGTCGCAGGTGCTGAAGCGCCCGGAGATGCAGATTGAGCAGCTTGCACCCCTGCTTGCCCGTCTAATGCGCGCCTTCTTTAACCGCGAAGAGGTCGCCAGTAGCCAGTCACCAGTAGCCAGTTACCAACCGACAACTGACAACTGGCAAATGACAGCTGCAGTTCGGAACGAACTGCGCTCCGTCGAGACCGAAATCAAATACGCCGGCTACCTCGACCAGCAAACAAAATCCATCGAGCGCCTCAAGAAAGCCGAGCAGCGCACCATTCCTGAGTGGTTCGACTACAGCAAGGTCTCCGGCCTCTCGCACGAGATGAAAGAGAAGATGACGCGCGTGCGTCCGCGTACTCTGGGGCAGGCCAGCCGCATTCCGGGCGTCACGCCTGCAGCGGTCTCGCTCATCAACGTGTACATCGAGATCCAGGCGAGGCAACAGTCAAAGTCGATTGTGGCCTAAGAATTGGCTCCCACTTTTTGCGCCCAAAGGCAGGGCGCAAAGGATGGGGCACCCACCTACTCCGCTGATCGAATAAAAAAGCGCCCGGACCGACGGTCCGGACGCTCCCTGGTTTCAACTCCCTCACAAACTATGCAGCACCTTCCGCTCCTTGCTGGGCACGGTTGGAGCCTGATTCGAAGGGGGAGCATTCGAGTTGCTCGCCGGAGGTACGGTTCCATTCTTCGGCGGATTCAACGTCGTTCCCTGGATGTGATCGAATGGCACGGTGCGGTTAAACGTCGGCAAATTGTTCGCTCGTATCTGCGTGAACGCTTCAAAGCCCGAAGCCAACTTGATCAGCTTAGGCTCGCTGAATGCCGTTCCGATAAAGCTGATTCCCATTGGCGCCCCGAATACCATGGAAGCCGGAACCTGGATGATCGGATAACCTTCCGGCGCCGCCAGCCCGGACGTGCCAAAAACGAAGTGGTCCCCGAAGATCAAATCGGTTGCCCACGCCGGGTTATCGGTAGCCGTAACCACCGCATCGAGACTGAACTGGCTCAGCGCGGCGTCAACACCGTTCACTCCAAAGGCCTGGTCCGCGGCCA
>DASRAA010000096.1:0-6822 GCA_035638375.1 Binatia bacterium
GCGCTCTTGATCTTTCTATTCGCCGTAGAGTTTCTGCTGTTGCCGGCCAACTATGGCGTGCTGGTCTCGACTCAGGAACTTCCACGAATTGTGGAAGGAGGCGGCACAGGGAATTCGCCGGCTGGGTTGACGAGTTGGCTGGTGTGGGAGAGCAAAGATGCTTTGATCTACTTCGTCCGTGGTCCCGAGGATCAGCGCATGCTGGTCACGGTGCCCCGCAAGGACACCCGAATCAGCGTCGTCGCCTACGACAACATCTTCTGCGTCCTATTTGGCGCAAACCAGGCCGGGTCAAGCCCCTGCCAAAGATAGCCACACCATGAAGCGACTCAACACCGCATTCTTGTTCCTGGTGATCATGTCCCCTCCCGTCGTAGCACAAACCCAGTCCAACTCACCCCCCGCGGCGGCCGGTAAACAGTCGACTTCGCCAGGGTTTGTCGATCGCATACTCAAGTTTCTTGGCTTTGGCGCGAGTGCAGGCACACTCAAAGGACCAGGAGACGAGGTCACCAGCGGCAATCTCTGGGTCGCCGATTTGAATTCCGGCAGCAATCGCGCATTGACTTCGGGCGGCGGATATCGCTCTCCGGTATTTCTACCCGGAACGGCTGATATTCTCGCGCTGCGAGGAAGCGATGTAATGCGGATTCCTCTCGCCGGCGGTGAAGGTAGGAAACTTTACTCTGTCGCCTCGATTACCAAGCTGGTGGGGGCGGGTGCAGACAGTCCGGGTGAGGTCCTCATCTTGTTGCAGAGTGGACCGGGAAGCCACGCGCGAGTTGGCCTGCTCACGGTGCGCAGCGGAGCAGTGACCCCTGTGCCCTACGATCCCTCATCGGCGCAGGAACTGAAGATGGTGGAAGACCTGGAAGGATGGTCGCGCACGTATGGCGATAAACGCGTGTATGTGGAGAAAGTGACCAAGCCGGCGATGTCAGGAACTATAGAATGGGTTGATGTCTTCTACAGCGCAGGTGATGCGAAGCCTGTGGATGTCAGCAACTGCGACGGCACCAATTGCGGCCAACCTTCGCTTTCTCAAGACAAGCTAGTATTCGTCAAGGCCACTCCCGAATGATGGCGACCAACGCAGGGATTTTGGGAAGCCGCCCCCCGAACACAGCCGATGCGTGCAGGATCTGGATCATTGTAAGAGGGTGGTGCTCAACAGGCTCGGCTCGCCGATTTCGTTTGCGAGTCCCTCTCTGTAGACGAAATTAACCAACGGCTACACCCCCGTAGGAAACATCGAGGAAGACAGCTCACGTACATTGCACCTGAAGACGGCCGGCCCCATCCTCGGAGCACCGTGCCGGCGCTAACCGGGAGCGCGCCGCCAGCGTTCAAGCACTCGATCAATATCGTCGCGAACTGCGTCTCGGGCATCCACGCGGCCAAGTCCCTTCATTAGAAGGCGATCGTATTTCGTATGCCTGTGGCGGATGGATGCCACCACCGCCGCTCGTAACGCTTCTTCTTCTAGCGTTCGCCCGGAGGCGGTTCGACCCACTCGGCCGCTGCCACGAACCGACGTATGCAATGCGATGGCCCGCGCCTCCTCAGGCGGGCAGCCTGGAAACATCTGCCGAATCGATTCGGCCATTCGCATCGCCAGAACCTGATCCTGTTTATCGCGATAGATCTCAGCTCGCTCACGCCCGACTCTGCGCTGCTCAGCATCGGCTGAGCATTCTGCCCCGGCCTGCTCCAGGGCAGATTCTTCGACCAGCACTCCCTGGCGTTCGTAGCGCTTGCGAGCCCTGCTAAAGCGAACCACCACGGCGGAAAGTGCGCTGTGCTTCCGAGCACGTCGGGTCAGAGCGGTGTCGCCTCTGGGCAGGTAAACCAAATGGTCGAGATCGGCACATTTGAGGCAAAGCGGTCGTCCGCCCTCCATAAATAGGAAATCGCCGCCCAACAGCTCCTTTCCACAATCAGCGCACTTCGACTCCCGGAGGATGTCGTAGACAACGAGGTCCTTCGCTTCTGAAGATTGCCGATCGGCTGAACCTGGTTTCATGTGACGTGTTTTTACACTTTGCTCCCAGCAATCCGCCATTTACCGGAGAGACCTGGTTGAGGTGTGCGAGGAGCAGGGTTGCCGCCCGGCAGAAATCGAAACCGCCAGAGTCCGCATTCTACCTCACCTGAGCTAGCTGTTTTCGACGCGCGCCTTTATATCTGAGTACGCCGCATCGATGAGCCTGCTTAGCGCTGCGGCGTTGGTGGCCGATCCCGGTCTCAGCTTCACATGGCGCATGAAATTGCCGGTGCCTTGCAACAAGCGGGTTGGATCCGGCAGCGCTGCGCCGTGAAAGAACCCCACGTTTACGTGCGAAGTAAATACATTGACGTAGGCAAAGGGTGCATCTCCCAAACATGCAACCGGACAGCCGTCATGCAAAAGCTCCCGGACTTCATCCCCGCACTCTCGCATCACCTCAAACCATTGATGTGCGATGGCTCCCAGTCCCCCTTTATGCTCTTTCATCCACGCATCGATGGCGGGGTCCCGCTCGACAGCACCGTTGAATCGCAGCAATTCCCTTCCCATCACCGCTATACTTTTCTGCTTTCGAGATCTGTAGTTACATAGCACCCTTACCTTCCCTCCAGCAAAATCCCTCGTCAGGAACAGCCGTTCTTGCCGAAGGAGTGTTGCTCCGGCTAACGCCGCAGTCTTTTATGCCAGAAACGGGCTTATGCCCAGCGTACCATGTCAGATTTGCGAACTCGTCGACGGTCGCTCCCGACGGCCATGACCTCCTAGGAGGGATCTAGCGGCGACATCTCTATTCATATTCTGAAATATGCCCTTGCCGCATTGATCCAAGGTTTCGCACCGGCATTTTGTCATCAGTTTTTTCAGCACTCCTTGCACTGCCTTGATTCCATTCATCAAATCGTCTAACTCGGCGAGCTTCCTCTGCGACAGGGTGCGCCAGCGCTCTGAAGCACGAGTCGTATCACGAAAACCAAAAAACAAATGTCGGATTTCGCTCAATGTGAAACCTAGTTGGCGTGCCCGCTGAATGATTGCCAAGCGATAAAGCACCGTGGGATCGTAACGTCTCTGCCCGCTTAGTCGCTCTGCCCGGGGAAGCAAGCCAATCTGCTCGTAATAGCGAATCGCTGAGGGCCGCAGTCGAATTTCCCGTGCAACCTGCGAAATAGTCAATTGAGCCATGCACGATGGTAACGCTCAATCAGCTCCTGCAGACAAATTGTTTACAAAATATCAATTGCCTTAAAGTCAGCTTTAAGTCGTATCGTGATGAATGGCGGACCGAGTAATTCAGAACTCGTTCGCATGAAGGAGAACTGAATCGTGCAGAAAGTGAAATGGATAACGATACTCGCGGTGTGGCTAACTGCCGGCAATCTTTTGGCACAGGCAGGCCGGCAGGTGGTTGACACAAAGGATATGGCGCCCCTGGACGCACAGCGGGAAAAGCATGCACTGCAAGCCCTGTTGAGGATCGCTGAGAAAGAGATCATACCTGCAGTGGAGGCCATGCCCGCCGACAAGTTCGGGTTTGCGCCGACTGATGGAGAATTCAAGGGCGTGCGCACGTTTGGTCAGATGGTTAAACACCTGTCCGCGACCAACTACATTCTGGCTGCAGCGGCCTTGGGAGAGCAGCCACCGGCAGATGCCGGAGACGAACTTGGGCCTGAAACTGTAAGGACTAAAACCGAGATACTCAATTACCTCAATGGCTCATTCGCACAGCTATACAGAGCCACCGAAGCTATCGGCCAGCTGATCCCATCCGTGAATGCATCGCCAATCTCGCCGCTGAAACAGGACGAAATAACTCGCTCAGGACTGATAGTGGAGTCGCTGATGCACGCGTATGACCACTATGGACAGATGGTCGAATATCTCCGCATGAACGGAGTCGTGCCACCAGCGAGCCGGCCATGAAGGACGTCGATAAGGTATCAGCAGCCTGCTCTCTGACGACAGAAGAATTGCGCGATCGCGAAGCAATGCTCCTTGCTCTGTTTAGGTCTGCAGTCCTTGAAATTAAGGAACTTCAGGACGGCTTTGCTGTTCGTCTTCCGGGTGACGGCAAGTCGATTTCTCTACTAGCAGAATTGATGGTGGCAGAACGCGAATGTTGCCCGTTCCTGACATTTGAAATTTTGGCCCTCCCTAAGATGGGGCCAGTGATTGTTCGGGTGGTTGGTCCTGCCGGTACAAAGGAGTTCTTGAGAACGATCCTATGCAAGCCTGACACGTCTACCTAGCGGCACTCGGGACGACGGACTTCGACGAGTTAGGCCCTTCGAGAGAGCCACTGGGGTCGGAGGAGGCGCGTTCGCGCGCTAGCCTCCGTCTGCCGCTCAAACTGCACGTGCAGTGTTCCCGCATGCAGCTTCCACGAAAATGCAGCAACGCCGGGAGGCCCAATCCAACCTAGTCTTGCCGCAGTGCCCGCATGGGATCGACGTGTGCGGCGCGGTGAGCTGGAACGTACGTCGCCGCGATTGCCACCAGCAGAATGGTGATCGCTACTACGACGTAGATCCACGGCTGGCCAACGTGCAGGTCGGAGAACATCGCGTTAAAGACTTTGGGCAAAGGAAGTGCCAGGGTAAGTCCCAGCAGCCCGCCAATGACCGATATCTTTGCTCCTTCGGCAATCACCATGCGCAAAACGTCCCGACTATTCGCACCCAAGGCCATGCGGATTCCAATTTCAGGGATTCGCTGCCCCACGGAATACGCCACGAGCCCGTAAATCCCGATGGCGGCCAGTATCAGCGCCATCGCGGCGAAGACGCCGAGAGCTCGCAGGAAAAACGGGGTCCCGCCCTTCTGCGTCTCAATCACCGCCGGCATGCTCATCACCTGCGCCAGAGGAAGCTCCGCGTCGATTTGTGCCATGTTGTTACGCAGTGCCGAGACGAGGATATTCGGGTCGCCTGCTGCGCGAATGATCAGGGAAAAGCTGCTTATCGGCCGCTGCAAGAAAGGCTCATAAACTTGCGGGTCGTCACGCACGGACTGCGAATGGGTCTTCACATTGCCAACCACACCGACAATCTGGCTCGGCTCTGAAGTCGCGCCGCTTACCTCCAGCGTGATCTGTCTGCCCAGCGGCTCTTTCTCGTTCAAGTAGCGCTCGACAAATTTCTGGTTCACAATCACCACGCGCGGTGCGGTGGCGTCGTCGTTATCGGTAAAGGTCCGGCCGCGCAGCAGCGGAGTTTCCGTCGCCTGGAAGTAATCAGGAGTCACAACGACGTCGAGGGCATTCGGCGCCTGGTTCGCCACAAGTTCGGGCTGATCTTTGAGGTGCAGTGTGACACTGCCGGGCGCAGTTGCCGGCAGGTCTGAGACGGCTGCGACCTGCACAACACCCGGAAGCTCTCTCAGTCGTGAAATCGACTCGCGCAGAAAGGCAGACTGCCTGGCGGCGTTGGGATATCGCGTCTTATCGAGCGCTACTCGAGCAGTCAGAAGATGCTCGGCCTGAAAGCCAAGGTATTGCCGGTTAAGGAAGTAAATGCCGTGAAACAGCAGTCCGCTGCCCAATAGCAGAAACATGGCCAACGCGATCTCGAACGCAACCATCACGCTGCGGAAGCGCGTGTGCGAACGGCCACGCGAGGCCGCTCGTCCGTCTTCTTTCAGGTTTGTCGTTATGTCGGTCCGCGACGCACTCAATGCCGGCGCCAGCCCGAACAGCAGCGCGCACATCAGCGTTGCTCCAGTGGCAAACAGGAGTACGTTACGGTCGAGGTTGAAGGTAACGGCGCTGATGGCTGGATTGAAACGCATGTTGGCCCGCAACACTTGAACACCCCAATAGGCCCAGACCAACCCCAGTCCGCCGCCTAGCAGGGCGAGCAACAGTCCTTCTGTGAGCAGCTGCCGCACCAATCGCAGGCGACCAGCGCCCAATGCGCTGCGGACGGCCAACTCCTTCCGTCGAGCCGCGGTTCGCGCCAGCAATAGCCCCGACACGTTAGCGCACGCGATCAACAACACAAAACCAACCGTCGTCATAATGACGGCCAAGCCGTTGGTTACGCCGAAATCGTAAATCAGGAAGTCGGGCAGTGTGCGCACCACGACGCCCCACCCTTTTTCAATCTCAGGGAAGCCTTCCTCGGCACGCCGCGCGAAGGTTACCACCTCAGCCTGCGCCTGTTGTACCGTTGCGCCAGGTTTCAGGCGCGCAAACACATGCAGGTTACGATCCTTGCGGGCAGCAGGCAATTCATCGGCCGCCGTCAGCACCAGAGGAGTCCACAGCTGCGGTATGTAGCCCATCAGATTGAACTTCGCCGGCATCACGCCAATCACAGTGTAGGTTTCGCGATCGAGACGAATCGTGCTGCCTACGATCTGTGGGTTAGAGCCGAAGCGCTGCTCCCACAGCTGATGGCTGAGAACGACGACGTGCCCCTGACCGATCTTGTCGTCGCCAGGTTGGAAGGTGCGCCCCAATTCGGGCGTAACACCCAGCAACCCGAAGTAGGTCAGCGTCACTGCTGCCGAATTCAGCGTCTCGCTGTGCCGCCCTACGGTCAAACTCGTCGTCCGGTAGTCATACGAAGCTGCTATCTCTGTGAAAACGTCGGTGCCGTCGCGCCACGCCAGGTAATTCGGGATCGACACCGTACTAGCATCCGCGTGGAAGCCCTGCGCGGGGTCAATGGCTGAGATCACCACCACACGGTCTGGCTCGTGCACCGGCGGCCGCCGCAACAGAAACGCGCTCACCAGGCTAAACATGGTGGCGTTAACCGAAATCCCCAAGGCGAGGGTGATTACGGCAACTGCCGTGAATCCTGGATTCTTGC